>NZ_JBGSXF010000581.1:0-3746 GCF_041751555.1 Persicitalea sp.
GCTGAAAACGTTGGAAGATAATGGGCAGTTGGAAAATACGCTCATTGTCTACACCTCCGACCACGGGATGCCAGTTCCGCGCGTGAAGGGCAACGCTTACGAAAATGCCAACCACGTTCCCTTCGCCATCATGTGGAAAAACGGCATCAAGTACCCCGGACGCAAAATAGACGACTATGTCAACATGACCGACCTAGCCCCGACCTTCCTGGACGTGGCGGGAATTGGGGTAATCGAGTCAGGAATGCGACCCCTGACCGGTAAAAGTTTGCGAAGCCTGTTCGACAGCCCCAAAAGCGGCTGGATAGAATCGGAACGGAATATTCAGCTCGTCGGGCAGGAGCGGCATGACTTCGGGAGGCCACACGACCAGGGTTATCCGATCCGGGGAATGCACAAAAAAGGGATGCTGTACATTAAGAACTACGCCAACGATCGCTGGCCCGCCTGTAACCCTGAGACGGGCTACCTCAACACCGACGGAAGTCCCACCAAAACCCTCATCCTCAACAACCGCCGTCAGGGAGTCGATAAAACATATTGGGATTTGGCCTTTGGCAAACGCCCCGCCGAGGAATTGTACGACCTGAAACAGGATCCGGACTGTGTGGTTAACCTGGCAGCCCAGTCCAGGTATCAGGCGATGAAGAAGGCCATGGAGAAAGAAATGAAAGGCAAGCTGCTTGCCCAGGGAGACCTGCGAATGCTTGGTTACGGCCACCTGTATGAGCAGTACCCCTTCGCACAGGATGTCAATGGTTTCTACGAAAGGTACATGAAGGGTGAAAAAATTCCGACACCTTGGATCAACGACAACGACTACGAGAAGGAGAGTATCGACGACTGAAAATTCCTCTCCTCTCAAGGTGCTTCGCCGCAAATTGATTTCAAAACTTACGAATTAAGCATTCTTCAATAAACATCCATTTTGAGCTGCTACTCCACAGTCAGATAATAGAGTGAGATATTGAATCTCCCAAAACATTGATCACCAGACATTATCATTTCATATGAATTTTTTGAAAACTGGAAGTCTGTTCGTCGTACTTCTCTTTCTGGGAAGGGTTTATGATGTCTACGCCCAAGAAGAGTTGTCGGTATTCAACTATTGGCGCGCATTTGACGGGGTGCCTGCCATGTCGCTTTATCGGCACCTTTACCAACGGGCCGGCAGCCAACTGGCGGAGCGCAAGGCAGTAGTTGAAAAATTGACAAGCCAGGCCGATTGGCAAAAAAGGCAGTCATCGGTGAAGGCAAAGCTTACAGCCGCAATAGGTGAATTTCCTAACAAAACACCTCTGAGCCCTGTGGTTACGGGTACCATCGAGCGAGAGGATTTCAAGGTTGAAAAGCTTTACTTCGAGTCGCTGCCTGGCTTTTACGTAACGGCGGCTCTTTTTATACCCAAGGTAAGAAGAGGCAAATCGCCCGCTATACTGTACTGCAGCGGACACAGCCCGACCGGTTTCAGGAGCGACATCTACCAGCACAATATTCTGAACTACGTCAAAAAGGGGTTTGTCGTCTTGGCCTTTGACCCCATCGGGCAGGGTGAGCGAAAAAGCTACGCAGAGTCGAAGGGCCTGGGATCACCCACCAAGGAACACTCGTATCCCGGTACACAATCGTTTGTTTCGGGACTTTCCCCGGCTCAATACTTCGTTTGGGACGGCATCCGGGCCATCGACTATTTGGTAAGTCGACCCGAAGTGGACGCTGCCCGGCTGGGTATTACAGGACGATCGGGAGGCGGCACCCAGGCTACTTATATTGCCGCCCTGGACGAGCGGGTGCTGGCCGCTGCCCCGGAATGCTATATTACCACCTATGATAAACAGCTCCTGTCCAGAGGCCCCCAAGACGCCGAGCAAATTCTGCTTCACATGTTGGAGAAAGGTCTGGATCTTCCGGATTTAATCGAGTTGAGAGCGCCCAAACCGACCCTCATCGTAAGCACCACCTCGGATATTTTCAGTATTCAGGGGGTTCGGGACACGTATGATGAAGCCAAGGGCGCGTTTGCCGCGTTTGGAAAAGCGCAGCAATTGATAAAAGTCGAGGACGACGCAGGACATGCCTCTACGCCGAAGAACCGGGAGGCCACCTACGCTTTTTTTCAAAAATATCTGGATAATCCTGGTAGTTCGAAAGACGAAGAGGTGGAAAAATTTGGGGTAGAAGAGTTGTACGCCACGCCTACCGGAGATATGCTGCAGACTTTATACGGAGAATCGCTGTTCAGTCTGAATCTGAAATATACTAGGGAAGTAGTGCAAAAAAGGAAATCTAACCCGAAAGCGGCAGATAATATTCGTGAAAGTGCAATTCGTCTGTCGGGTTATGAAATACCTTCAACCAAACGTGATGTCATTTTTTCGGGCAGAATACATCGGACGAACTACGCCATTGAAAAATATCTGGTAAAAGGTTCCGGCGAATACCACATCTCGGCATTATGGTTGAAACCTGAAAAAGCCAGTGACAAACTGGTACTGTTGCTGGATGAGCGCGGAAAGACATTGGCTCTCGCGAAAGGAGAATTGGCTGATCAGCTTGCCAGGGAGGGCTACGAGGTGATCGTACCTGATCTGAGCGGTATCGGAGAATCCTCAACGGGCTATTTGACTGGCGGTGATTCTTTCATAAAAGGAGTACCGATGAATCTCTGGTATGCCGGACTACTTACCAACAAGAGTCTGGTAGCCGTGCGGGCGGAGGAAATAAGCATCCTGACTGATTTCATAAAGAGAGAGTCGACGATAAAAGGCGTGACCGCTATTGCTCATGGAACCTTGACCTCAGACCTGTTGCACTCAGCCGTCTTCAGCGATTCTTTCGACCGAATCATTCTTTCAAACCCCCTTATCTCGTATCAATCGATTGCGGAGCAGCAGATGTACGAGCCAAAGTTCGTCATGTCATCCGTGGCGGGAGCATTGCAAGCTTACGACCTCCCTGACCTGGTGGCATCCCTTTCTCCCCACCCCATGCTACTTCTCAACCCTATTGACGCTACCGGGGCGGGGATTGGCAAAAAGGAGATTGAAGCGGTTTACCACGATGCGTTACAAAAACCGTCGGGAAAGAACCTGACTATCGGAAGCGCTGTGAAGCAGGTTAACCTCCCCGTAGCTGTAATCAAATGGATGAGCCAGGAAATAGCAGACAGTGAAGCGAATGGAAAGCGTGAGTAGCACTGGATAATAGCGCGCGCTTGAAAGTTTATGTTAGTATTTGGACGAATAGACGAGATGAAAAATAGGAAAACGATTGGATGGATATTGGGACTGGTTTTACCCTTGTTATTGGCGGGAACTCCTCCTAAGGATACGCTGCCGCCGCCCAATATTCTATGGGTGACGATCGAGGACCTATCGCCCATGCTAGGCGTGTATGGTGATCCCAACGCCAGCACGCCGCACCTGGATGCCTTTGCCAAACGCAGCATTCGATACACCAATGCCTTCTCCACGGCTCCGGTTTGCTCGCCTTCACGGTCGTGCATCATTACCGGATACTACGGGTCGTCGCTCGGTACGCAGCATCTACGCTCCGAGGCTACGATTCCCGGGAATATAATCCCTTATCCCAAATACCTGCGCAGAGCGGGTTACTTCACTTCAAACAACGTCAAAGAAGATTATAATTTCATTGACAACACCATCTGGGATCAGTCTTCCAATACTGCCCATTGGCGGCAACGGAAACCGGGTCAGCCTTTTTTCAGCATTTTCAACCTGATGTTA
>NZ_JBGSXF010000582.1:0-29642 GCF_041751555.1 Persicitalea sp.
CCAAGACTTTATCCGTCGAGTACTTCAATAGCGGCGAAAAGCTGATGGACGCGCTTGCTGCTGGCTACCCCGCTGACGCAATTGTAGCCAGCGTTGAGAAAGGTGGATGGGAGGTACTCAAGACGGTTCGTTCGAACGACAAGTTATCGCAGATCCCAGTTATTATGCTGGCGAAAGAGCTTTCGCCTGAAGTAATACAAGCAGCAAGAGCGCAAAGGGCCGACGACGTTTTTGATGAAGATTTTATCGAAGGAGATCTTGTTCGCAGGCTACAATTTCTTTTGCGGCGGAAGTGGTACGCGACCGACCAGACCACGAAGATAGATCACCACCTTCTTATCAGCACGCCCCTGTGGAAGCGTGCCAGTGATGTTATGCTGATTGGCATCGCCCTACTGTTACTCTCTCCCCTCTTCTTGTTGGTGGCTCTGGCCATTATGCTTGATTCCAAAGGTCCGGTTTTTTACAAATCGAGACGAGCCGGCAGCGGCTTCAAGGTGTTCGACATGTATAAGTTCCGCACTATGAGCTCGAACGCTGACCGATTGGTGAAAGAGATGGCCTCGCAAAATATCTATGATCGCCCTACCTCACCGGTTTGCACGAACGAGCTCTCCACACTTTGCGTAAGTTGTCAGGAGAAGAACCTTGGCGCGTGCCAACAGCAGTTGTTTTTTGACGGACGGGAGGTGTGCGAGCAGACTCACTTGATGGAACAAAACCAGAAGGCTGCTTTTGTCAAGTTCCAAGACGATCCCCGAATTACGAAAGTTGGACATTTTCTGAGAAACACCAGTCTGGATGAGTTACCTCAGCTTTTGAACATTCTGCGGGGCGACATGTCCTTGGTCGGCAATCGCCCGTTGCCCATCTACGAGGCTGAGAAACTGACTACCGACCAGAAAGTTGTAAGGTTTGCGGGACCAGCAGGATTAACGGGCTATTGGCAGGTCACGAAGCGCGGGAAGGGCGAAGCTGATATGTCGGAAACCGAGCGGATTGAAATGGACATTTATTACGCAAAGAATTTCTCCTTTTGGTTGGACTTCAAAATCATGCTGAAAACTTTTCCAGCCTTGATTCAGTCCGCTAACGTCTAATAAGTTTATTTAGGATACTTTGACCCAGGCATCCCGGTCAGAGTCGTAGGTCTTCACGACTCTGGCCGGGTTTCCGACGGCGACCGAGTGATCGGGAATGTTTCTGGTCACGATGCTCCCGGCCGCCACCACACAGTGCTTGCCAATCGTCACCCCGGCGGTAACCACTACGTTGGCTCCCAGCCAACTGCCGTCTCCAATTACGATCATTTTCTTTTCGATGGGTTGATCTTTGATCGCTGTGCGAACGTCTTGGTACGCATGGTTAAGTCCACTCACCACGACATGCTGCGCCAGGATAACTTTGTCGCCAATAATAACTGGGCCGATAATTGCATTGCTTAATCCAATGAGTGAGTCGCAACCTATTTGCACATCCCCCACTCCATTATTTATTACCGAAAAGTCTTCAATGATTGTCTTCTCTCCAATGACTAACTTATTGAATGGAACGACATCCATCCTCACCGAACTTCGGATACACACATTACGACCAAGCGTATGGTAAAAAGGATTTAGCAGGACGTTGACCCAAGGCCGTGGCCGAGGATCATTCAGGGGAAAAAGCATTCGATGTGTGATTCTCTTTAATTTAGCATTGCCGAGAACAAACTTTTTGATACTCATAATTCGTAGAAAAAAAGTTATAAGACAAAATTCAAGTCAACGTTATTGTACACTAGACCAAATAAACCGATTGATGGTTACGTTTTTATCCGCACAACACTTTCGCAAAAAAACCGGCCTGAGCAGTTTGCAGAAAATTGCGTTTTACACCTTTATGGCATTATTCTTGCTTGTGATCGATTCACCTGTTTTCAGTCAGGACGAGATAGAACTTCAGGACGAAATTTCTTATCCGCTCCTGGAAAGACTCCTTACAACCGCTCGCGCCAACTACCCCACTCTCAAAACCTACGATGCCCGGATCGGAATTGCCGAGAAAGGAGTGAAACAGACGCGCCTGTCGTACTTCGATATTTTCTCCTTCTCCTACCTGTTTTCTCCGTTCGGCGGTCAGGCAGCCATCAACCCCAATCAGTTAAACGGCTACCAGTTCGGTTTCTTTGCCAACATAGGTAGTTTGCTCCAAAAGCCGACGCAAGTCAGGCAGGCCAGGGACCAACTACGGGTGGTGGAACTGGAAAGGGACGCCTATCTGCTCAACCTGGACGCCGAGGTAAGACAAAGGTACTTCCAATACGTGAAAGCCAAAGCGTCATACCGGATCATCGCCAAGTCGGTCCTGGATGCCCAGAGCCTGGTCGAAGATGCCAAGTACCGCTTCGAGCGGGGGGAAATTCCTTTTGAAACATACAGCCGAACCTTGTCGGAAAGATCGATCCGGCAGCAGGGCAAGGTGGCGATGGAGGGCGATATTTTGATCGCCAAAAGCAGATTGGAAGAACTGCTGGGCAAACGACTGGAAGACATCCGATGAACGAACTAACCCATTTTCTGAAATTCCTGGGAAGAAGGCTTCCCTTCTTGCTGGCCATCCCGCTGGTGGCGATGGCGGTGTGCTATTTCCTGGTGCGCCAACTACCCGATACCTATGTCTCGCAGGGCCGCGTGGCGACGGGCATCGTCGATCAATCCAGCCGACTTGTCGTTAGCGAACTGCTGGTGCAGGAGTCGGAAATCAACCAGAAATTCGACAACCTGATCCAGATGATGCAGATGCGGAAGGTCATCGACCAGGTTTCGCACCAGTTGCTCATTCACGACCTCACGGCTCCCTGGGATTCGCTCTTCAAAGTACCCTCGGAGAATTTGCAAAAACTGACTCCGGCCACCAAGCGAAAGGTCGCGGATTTCTTGGGGCAAAGTACCGACTCATTGCAGAGCCGACCATCCGACAAGCTATACCAGGCCCGGATGAAATCGGTGAACGAACTCCTGGGAAGCATGGGCTACGACGCAGCGTCCCTGCTGGAAAAGCTGAGAATCGAGCGGCTGCTTACCAGCGACTACCTGCAGGTGGAGTATGAGGACGAAGATCCGCGACTGACGGCCTTCGTGGTCAATACATTGTTTACGGAGTTTCAGAAAATTTACGCCCAGCGGCTGCTACAAAACAGCAACCGCTCGCTGGTCTTCCTCGAAAACCTGGTGACGCAGAAGCGCGACGCCCTCAATGGGCGCATGGACGCGCTCAAGAACTTCAAGATCAGGAACAATGTCCTTAACCTGGATGAGCAGGCTAACGGTTTGTACGAGCGCATTCTCGACTTCGAGTCCCAGCGCGAAGTAGCCAAGAAAGACGTGACCGCCTACCGGGCCGCCCTGAACAACATCGACCAGCGTTTTGACCCCAAGGATCGCCGTTATCTGGAAAGTAGCTTGGCCGAGGCCAACCAACGCATCACCCGCACCCGGAACGAGCTGCAAAATGCCAACGACCAATACATCAAAAGCAACTTCGCGCCCAGGCTTAAGGCGCGGGTCGATTCGTTGCAGGAATCCCTGACCCAGCAGATGCGCAGCTCCACCGACGAGTCGGTTTACAATCCTTTGTCGGCGAAGGCTGACCTGGTCAGCCGCAAACTGGAAATGGAAATCGCCCTGGAACTGGCCCAAAGCAGCATTGCCTCCATAGACGCCGAGGTGAATCGACTGGACAACAAATTCAACCGGATGGTGCCCGAAGAGGCTAGCATCCAGCAGCTTGAAGCAAGCATCGAAATCGCCAGCAAAGAGTACACCGACGCGCTGCAGCGATACAACGACGCCCGGCTGGAATCGTACTCGCCCGGCACGCTGACCATCGCGCAGCGGGCCGCCCCAGGCGAGAAACAGCCATCCAAGAAGGTTATTTTGGTACTGGTGGCGGGTGTAGCCGCCTTTCTGCTTTGTCTGCTGGCTTTTTCCCTCACTTACTTCCTGGATAATTCCGTGCGAACGACCGCCCAACTGGCCGACGCCACGGACTTGCCCGTGCTGGGCCGACTCAACCGGATTTCGGACGGCAAAGTACAGGGATTGGACGAACTGGAAGCCTCGGACGAATCCACCCTACTCTTTAAAGACTTGGTGCGCTCGCTTCGCTACGAAATAGACGAAGAAGCCGCCAGCCCTAAGGTAGTGGCCATTGCCAGCCTGCACGATCAGGCCGGAAAAACCGATCTGGTATATGGCCTGGCCTGGGCCTACGCCCGCATCAACCAGCGCGTACTGGTGGTCGATGGCAATTTCAGCCAGCCCACTATCAGCCTCCAGGCTGAGGCTAAGGCCGATCTGGGGGATTACTTTACCCGTGAGGATTCTTACCTTTACCCCGATAAAGTCGATTTCCTGGCTACCGTTGGGGGCGATGTTTCCCTGCTGGAAATTGCCGATGAGAAAATCCTGCGGGAGAAATTTGCCCATTTGAAGGAGCAGTACGATGTGGTGCTTGTCGAAACCCCGGCCCTCACGGCTTCCAACCAAACCAAAGAATGGCTGTTGTTCGCGGATCGGATCGTGGTGGTGTTCAAATACGGCGAAACCTTCGGGGCCAATGATAAGAGCAAGCTAGATTACCTCAGAAGCCGCGAGGGACAACTGAGCGGCTGGGTACTTACCGGAACACCCGACCAGATAGAATCCCTGGGCCGGGTTCTGAAAAAGATTTGATGATGCAAATCCTGTTCTATTTTTTTTTGCTGATACAGGCAGTCGTGGGCATCAATCTGGTTTTTCCTCTGATTCTGTACGGGATTTATTTATTTAAAAAAAACCCTAGACACGCTCCGGCCAATACCCCGCCAGAGGCCGATTACGCCATCATCGTGACGGCCTACCAGCAGACGCACCAACTGCCGGAAGTTATCGAGTCGTTGCTGCGGCTTCGCTACGACAACTACCACATCTACCTGGTGGCTGACAACTGCGACCCCGCCGAACTACCTCTGGAAAATCCCAAAGTACGGGTACTTCGTCCCGAAAAGGTACTTTCCAGCAACACCCGCTCCCATTTTTACGCCATCCGCCGCTTCGTGCGGCCACACGAGCGGCTGGTCATCATCGACAGCGACAATCTGGTGGAATCGGACCTGCTATATCAACTGAATTTGCTCTTTGACCGGGGCTTTCAGGCCGTGCAGGGCGTCAGGGAAGCCAAAAACCTGGATACTGACCTCGCCCGGCTCGACGCCGCGCGGGATATTTACTACCACTTCTACGACGGCAAGGTACTTTTCGGGGCAGGTTCGTCGGCTACGCTGGCCGGGTCGGGGATGGCCTTTCGCGTGGATTTGTACGAGCAATGCCTGGGCCACCTTGACGTCGAGGGTGCGGGCTTCGACAAGGTACTTCAGGCCGAAATCGTGCGGCGCGGGCAACGGATTGCCTTCGCCCCGGAAGCTGTCGTGTATGACGAAAAAACGACGGGTTCGCAGCAACTAGTCGGGCAGCGGGCGCGATGGATCAATACCTGGTTCAGGTACTTTTCGTCTGGTTTCGGTATTTTGGGCCGGGGCTTACGGCGGTGGAACAGGAACCAGATTCTGTTCGGAATCGTGCTGCTGCGGCCCCCGCTGTTCCTTTTTTTGCTAGTGGGGGTACTTTTCGCGCTCATCGACTTGGTAGTTTTCCCGACCCTAACTTTACTTTGGGTGGGCGGACTGGTACTTTTCATATTGGGTTTTTGGCTGGCCCTGCGCCAGTCGCGGGCCGATTCCCGCATTTATGCGTCTCTTGCCCAGATTCCCCGTTTTGTATTTTACCAAGTGTCCGCTTTGTTGAAAGTCAAGAAAGCCAACCGCATCTCGGTCGCCACTCCGCATGGGGAAATCGACGCTTCTAAGTCCAAAACTTAAAATTTCCGACCTGCGCATGAAAATTTATCCCAGAACTGAACAAAGTGAGCGAAAAAAGCGGCTGTCCGGCCTGCCGCTGCTAGAAATCATCCAGCGATACTTAGCAATTATACTGGCCTTCGCAAGTACGTATCTCTTTTTTGTAAAACTCGTTTTTCTCTGACGGAACAGGCTTGTTCCGCTACCAACTACCTATGTCACCAAGAGCTTTTATAAGAAGAAGCATCTGGGAAGAAAAATTGCTCAATCCGTTTGGGGCGGGGCTACTGGCTTTGCTGGCGGTCGGCGTCGCCTGGGTGGTGGGGCAGTACGGCTTGCTGCCTGGCCTGCTGCTGGTTGCGGCTATCGTAGGCATTCCTACCTTGTATGGCACCGTCGCCTACCCCAAGCAGGGTATCGTGATCCTGCTGGTTGCCTCTTTTTTACTTTTCTATGTCATCCGAATGGGGATTGATTTTCCCGTCGGGACGGTAATGGACGGCCTCGAATGGCTGCTCGTTCTGGGGACGATTCTGGCCCGCCGCCGAGTGACGGGGCCTTCGGTTTTCGGCAGCACCATTGGCTTCATCATTCTCGTCTGGGTACTTTACACGGTGCTGCAAGTCCTCAATCCCTGGGCTGCTTCAAAGATGGCCTGGCTCTACACTGTCCGCACTGTGGGTGCGGTGACGCTGATGTATTTCGTGTTCGTGGCGAACATCGATTCGGTCAAGTACCTCAGAATGCTGATCTGGCTGTGGATAGGGCTGGCCCTGGTGGGCGCGCTATACGGTTTCAAACAAGAACTACTCGGCTTTACGCCCGCTGAATTCCAGGAACTGATCTCGGACCCAAAAATGATCGACCTGCTGTTCATCGATGGCCACTGGCGCAAGTACTCGATCTTTTCCGACCCGGTGGCCTTTGCCTACAACATGGTCATGGTGGCGTTGATCTGCCTTAGCTTGATTCAAATCCATAAAGGCTTTCTTCAAAAGTCGGCTCTGATCCTCATCGCGTTATTTTGCGTAGTCGCCATGCTTTTTTCGGGAACGCGAGGCGGGTACGTGCTGATTCCGGCAGGTTTCGTACTGTTCTTTATCCTTCGTTTCAACCGTACTTTGCTGATGCTGGCGGCAATTGGTGCTTTCGCTTTTATCATCCTGATCAAAATCCCCACTGGTAACCCTACTCTGTACCGATTTCAGACGGCCTTCAGACCCACTGACGATCCTTCCTTTAACCTGCGCACCTATAATCAAAAGCGCATTCAGCCCTACATACAGCAGCACCCTTTCGGCGGCGGACTGGGAGCGACGGGCGTGTGGGGCGTCCGGTTTGCCCCCGACTCGTTCCTGGCCAGTTTTCCGCCCGACAGCGGCTACGTGCGCGTGGCGGTGGAGATGGGCTGGGTGGGGCTGCTGCTTTTTTGCACCCTGATATTTATCATACTTAAGAAGGGTATCGACCACTTTTTCCTTATTCGCAACGAAGAGCTCAAAGCCTACTGCTTGGCGATGACGATCGTCGTCTTCGTGTTGGGCATCGGCAGCTATCCGCAGGAGGCTATCGTGCAGTTCCCTTCCAACATCCTTTTTTACTTAGCGGCCGCGATCATCCAGGTTTCCTTGCAGCTCGACGCGACGGTAGCTGCGCCGGATCTGCCTGAGGAAGAACGGTCCGGACTCACTCCCGCCGATTCAGGCGCAGGAACTGGTAGGAATTTTTCAGCCATCGGAACCTGAGGTACCCGAAGCACAGGAGCCGAATCAGAGGGTTGCCCGATCGCCGCCTGAAAGTAGAGCGTGTAAGGCGTCGCAACGGCGTCCTAGCCTGTGTTGGTGTTGTTGCCCAGGGCCAGGTTGGTGGTGGTGACAACTAGCTGAAACTGAAACCTACCGCGCAAATCAGCCAGCCAACTAGCGTGTTGGCCCTTGCTGTAATCGTCCGACACGACGATTTTGGTGAAGTGGCAGTTAAATTCCCGGAAAACCGCTAGCAGGCGTTCCCGCGATAGGCTCCGGTCGAAATTCATAATCAGAAGCATAACTTTGGGAAAATCGAACGATTCTGGGTGCATGGGGTAAGAGGGTTAGTAGAAATTCGACTTATTTGCACATTCCTTTATCCGTATACTATGATTTCGTGGTTGTTCAGTAAAATTAGCGGATTCTTCGTCCGGGTCAGATATACTTCGGTGGAGGGCGGAATCCGGGCTTACTATAAAACCACCGTGGTTTGCAAGCTTACGCAGCTCAAATACGTCTGGCGTGATTATGTCTCGAAAAGACCCTACAAAGAACTGGACTTTAGCGGAGAATTCGCCCCCGAATTACAGTTTGCGCTACCCTTCGCGTATTGGCACTACAAAAACGGTACCCTAAAAAGCACCGTCTCGTCGCTCCACACCAAAGAAATGTATTTTTTTTCTCCCCAACATCAGGAAAAGCACCTCACCCGCACCGACCAAGGCAACTTCAACTACGAAATGCCCCGCGTGCTCTACAGCCAGGACTATGACCTAAGCAAGTGGGAGCAGGTGCCGCTGAAGGTACGCTTTCGCAACTCCGTTTACGTGTTCGACAAGCCAGTCGTGGTCGTGGCCAACCGATACAACTCCGAGTGGGACGGAGCGCCCGTCAGCTATTTGGGGATCGACCTGCTGGATTTTTTGTTCACTCAACTCAAGACTCGCTACACCATTCTGTATAATCGGCCCCGGCCCCAAAACATTACGATGGACAACAGCGACGTGTACGATCTCAATGAGATCGGCTGGATCAAAGAAATGCACCCGGAGGTCGTACTCATGGATGACCTGTATAAGGAAAACAAGGCAAACGCCAACAATTTCAACCACTTCCAATTTTTGGTGTACGCCAACACTGACCGATTCGTCTCGGTACACGGTGGCACGGCTACGTTGGCGAGTTATTTCGGGGGAATCAACATCATTCTCTCTAAAAGAGGCCCCGAGCACCATTTCGGCTGTTACGAAAAACTCTACCCGCAATTTTCGGGAGCCACCATTCTGCATGCCACGACAGACGAAAAAGTGATGGAATACGTGCAGCGGCACTACCTCAACTTCGAAGCCCCTACCCTATGACGGAAACCACTCCCAAGGGGAACTACTGGCTGGTGTCGGGATTTTTGACGATCCTCCAGAACTTTTCGGGGGTTTTCTTCGGTTTTGCCAGCTTCTACGTGCTGGTGCGCAGCCTCAGCAAATCGGATTATGGCGCGTGGGTGCTGTTCATGTCCACGATCATGATTATGGAGTCCATCCGTAGCGGACTGATTCAGTCGGCTCTGATCCGGTATCTGGCGGCCAACGATCCCGAACAGCATCCCCTCATCCTGACGGCCTCGACGTTCCTTAGCCTGTTGATTACCGTTGTTTGCGTGGCACTCAACCTGCTGTTTTCGGGGTATCTGGCCGCACTTTGGGACTCCCCTCAGTTAGTCGATCTGTTTCGGGTCTATAACATCGGATTCATCCTTTCGGGCGTGCTTAACCTGTTCAACTATCTGGAGCAAGCCAACATGAGCTTCAAGGGTATTTTCATCACCGGTCTGGTCCGGCAGGTTTTCTTTTTTCTTTTTGTAGGTATCACTTATTACCTCAATTATCCGGTACAACTCATCGAACTGGTCTGGGTGCAGGTGTTCAGCGTGGTAGCGGCCACGCTACTGGCCTATTTCTTCGTTCGCGACAAGCTGCGGTTTTCGCGGTCGGTCAGCCGTGCCTGGGTGGAAAAACTGTTTGGCTATGGCAAATACGCCTTCGGGACTTTTGTAAGCTCGATGCTGTCCGGTACTTTAGACCAAATGATGCTCGGAGCCATGCTTTCCCCGGCTGCGTCGGGAGCCTATAACATCGCTGTCAGGGTCGTCAACCTGGTCGATGTCCCCACCAACGCGATGGCCGTCATCGTGTTTCCGCAGGGCGCCAGACGCATGGCGGAGGAAGGGAAAAACGCCGTCAAGTACCTTTACGAGAAATCAGTCGGCACCACGCTGGCCATTCTGGTGCCCATGGTGTTGTTCCTGTATTTTTTTGCCGAGTGGACTATCGAAATCATCGCGGGCGGGCGATACGCCGACTCGATTCCGCTATTGAAAATTACGCTGCTGTACTGCGTGTTCAATCCGTTTGGCCGCCAAACAGGCACCATTCTCGAATCGATGGGAAAAACCAGATTGGCCTTTTTTCTGGTTTTGATCAGCATGATCACCAATTTGGGGTTAAACTTCGTATTTATAAAAAATATCGGGGTAATGGGCGCGGCCTACGCCACGCTGACATCCAGTATCATAGGTTTCATCATCGCCCAAATCGTCCTTAAAAAGGAAGTCTCGATCAACTGGCTGAACACTTTTATTTATATGTACCGTTTTTATCCCGAGTTTTTCAGCCAGTACGTTCGCCCGTTTCTGCGCAAAGCCTGGGTCAGAGTAAACAACCGTTGAACGCAGTTGAAGAGGAAATCGTCTGCGAGCCAATCTACACACACTATGGATTTGAAAGGACAGGACATCGTTATTTTCAGTTTGTTCCGCTTCGATGCCGAAATCGAATCTACCTCTTTTTTCCTGGCTAAGCAGTTTGCCAGAGAAAATAACGTTTATTACTTTGACAACCCCTATACCTTTAGTGACCTGCTCAAGAAGCAGAACTCACCTGCTTATCAGAAAAGGCGTGGCTATTTTGGTTTGTTCTCTGATAAGTCGCTCAAACTCCCCGGAAGTACGATCGAGATTTTTATCCTCCCGATTCTGCTGTCTATTCATTTTCTACCAGAAGGAAAACTGTACCGTGGTTTATTGAAGGTAAACGAGTTATTGATCCGTACCAAAATCCGGCACGTTCTCAAAAAAAGGGGCATTACTGATTATATTTTCATCAATTCATTCAATTTTCACTTTCCAGGTGTTTCCAATACACTGACCCCTCAACTGACTGTATACCACTGTCTCGATCCGGTCTTCGGAGATTTCAATGGCCGCCATGGCACGATTTCGGAACATATTCTGGTGCGAAACGCTGACCTGGTGATTTGCAGCAGCAAGCAGTTGTTCTTAGAGAAAAGCACGGTGAACCCTAATACCTATTTCGTACCGAATGCCGCCGACCTGAAACACAGCCGTCGGGCGCTGAATCCCGAATTGCCGCTTTCGCCGCTACTGGCTAACGTGCCGTCTCCTGTTGTCGGCTACCTCGGCAGCGTGGATCACCGAATGGATTTTTCGCTCTTGGAATATATAGCCGGAGCCCACCCGGATAAGAGTTTCGTATTGGTTGGTCCGGTGTATGGAGATCTACCTGAATCTATTGAAAGAACGCCCAATATCTATTTTCCTGGCAAGGTAAAGTTTGCCGACGCACCTGGCGTGATAAAAGGCTTCGATCTGTGCGTTATTCCATTCAAAAAAGACGAACACAGCGCGACGGTTTTTCCTCTGAAACTGTTTGAGTACTTGGGAGCAGGTAAGCCCGTCATTATTTCTGACTTCAATCCCGATTTAGCCGATTTCACGCTTCACGCGGCGACGATGTGCACCAGTAAAGCCGCATTTGCCGATGCCATTCAGGAGTGTTTGGAAAATGATTCTGATGAGCGGCGAGCGGAGCGAATAAGCGTTGCTTCGCATAATACCTGGGAACGCCGAGCCAGCGACATTGCTGAGTTACTTGCTCGCGCACTCCGGCGGCTGACTAATCCTGTAACGTAGATTTCAATTCCCGCAGCCCGGCCGATAACTCCTCTTCGAGTTTAGACAACATCTCCGCCAGATTATCTGGTGCGGCCTTACTAATCAGGCTATTTTCAATCTCCTGAAATTTGGTAGCTGACGAAAGTAGGGCCACCGAAATCAGGGAAGAGCGCAATTCGTGAATCACTTTGCGAAGGGCCACGTAGTCCTTTCTTTCCATGGCCTCAAAAATTTCCGTGAACTGTTGTGTGCTGCCACTCGCAAAGAGCTCAATCAACTCCTCACAAAGCGTTTGATCGCCCGCCGTAATTTCCCTTAAATAGGCCGTATCGACCAACGACTGTGTTGAGGCGAGGACAGGCTGGGTCTTTTTCTCCGAGATGGAATAGAGTTCCGCCTTCTGCGTCAGCCTCCTAATTTCCCGGAGAAGGTCTGCTTCTTTAAAGGGCTTAGAGATATAACCGTTGGCGCCTATCCGTACCCCTTCTTCCTTTTCTCCCACCATCGCGTGCGCAGTCAAGGTGATAATGGGGATATCCATGCCCAGCTTGTTTCTGATCTCCTGAATGGCGGTGTAGCCATCCATAATCGGCATTTGCACGTCCATAATAACAATGTCGAAGGACTCCTTTTCCAACTGCTCGATGGCTTCCAGCCCATTATTGACCATCGTGACTTCAGCACCAGTCCGGTCAAATATCGCTTGAAGTAGTTTCTGATTTAAGGCGTTGTCTTCGGCGGCAAGTATCTTTAGAGAATCCAGGTAGTCGGGGACTGACAAAGCCAGATCGGAGAATTCGGGGCTGACCGGTTCGTGCAGAACTACAAAGTCGAACTCTAGGGTAAATTTGGTTCCCTTGCCGACCGCACTTTCAAGCTTTAACTCTCCACCCAGGAGTTTTACCAGCGCGCGGGTAATAGAAAGCCCGAGTCCGGTACCGCCGTATTTGCTGCTTGTGGTTTCAGAAGCTTGCACGAAGCGGTTAAAAATATGTTCCTGCCTATCTTCGGGAATGCCAATTCCGGTGTCGGTGATTGAAAACTGAATTCTCTGAGTGCTTTTTTGAACTTGGCTAAGGGTCTTTACTCCGAGTTTTACTGAACCTGTATCGGTGAACTTCACCGCGTTTCCGCACAGATTCAACAAGATTTGCGTGAGCCTAAGTTTATCTGTGACGATAGTTTCGGGCAGATTTTTAGCAAGGCATTGCTGATAAGTGATTTTCTTCTCAGTTGCTTTTTGCTTGACGATAATACCGACCGAATCAATAAGTTCCGTGATAGAGGTGGGTCGCTTGTCAAGGACGATCTGGTCAGCCTCGATTTTGGAAATGTCCAGCAGATCATCGATCAGTTCTAGCAGGTTGCGGCTGGCTATCTGGATATAACCGACGTATTCGCGCATTTTACCGTTTGTGCCTTCCTGTAGTAGACGATTGGTGAAACCCAGAATAGCGTTGAGAGGTGTGCGAATTTCGTGGCTTACATTGGAAAGAAAGATGTCTCTCGTCTTGAGGGACTGCTCAGCCAGGTTTCGGGCGGCATTGAGGTTTATGGCGTAAGCCTCTCGCTCGGTCACATTGCGAAAGGTCGAGATTGCCCCCAAAATTTTTCCGTCCAGTTCGTAAATAGGTTCGACGTTGGTCTCGAATTTGACAATTTCGCCCCCCTGTTTAATATCTATTCTATTGCCGATAGACTTATTTCCTATCAGTCCCTGGCAGATTGGCAGATTATTACTCCTGAACTTTTCACCCCGTTGTAAGGGATTGTATAGTGGCGTCTCGACCAATAACTCATCTAAACTTTGAATTACTTCGTTTTTGGCAATGCCAAGCATAGTGCGACCCGAAACATTGATGAACGTCACTTGTTTCTCGGGGTTAACGACTATGATTCCGTCAGGAATAGCTTCCAGGTACTGATTAAGCAGCCGTTCCTTCTGAAAAATCTCTTGCTTAAGAGCCTGTTGTTTTTTACGGTCAATAAATAGGAAATACAGCGATAACAGCGTGATTCCAAAACCCGCTATTCCCGTAATGATGATGTACATCGTGGCTCGCTGACGGTTTCTGTTGAATTGATTTCTTCGGGAAGTTAGCTCGATCCCCGCCTGGGCTTCAATTTCTTCGATCTTTTCGCTAATCCTTTTAAATAGTAATACACCTTGCCCGCCATTTACCAGATCGAAGGCCGTCTGGGGGCCACTCGTTCGGTAGGTAGTTATTACAGTCTGGGAAAAGTCGGCGAACTGCGTTGTCGTTGCCATCATTTCTCCAATGCGAATCGTTTGGAGTTCGTCATCTTCCAGCAAATTCAATAGAGTGTCGCTGATTGCAGTCAGTTGGGAGCGGGCATCGTTAATATCGGTTAGCAGCTCTTCGTCCCCCGTAATGAGGTACCCACGCATATCTGACTGGATATCCTGAACGGTCTGCTTATACCGCGCGGTTTGGTTGACCACATAGACAGTGTTCGTAACCAACAGGTTTTGTGACGAAAGGTGCCCAAGATTTTTATAGGTATAGGACAAAGACAGCAAAATCAGCAACATCCCGAGGGATATGCTGAAATAGGATATCATCCGCCTGTCGAAGTTGTTCAATTGAATCATAACTTTACTTAGTCGAGGCGTACTATCTTTTTGAAAGCACGCTTCTCCTTTTGCCTGACCTCTATAATATACTCTCCCGCCGACAATTTCGAAATGTCCATCTGGTAGTTATTGCGGGTTTTCCCTGCGGGCAAAATCACATGACGATGCAAGGTCCCGAGCGAGGCGCTGAAAAGATTGATTTCGATTTCTCCGCTACCGTCGTTCTCCACTACGACATTGAATTGCCCCTCAACTACGGGGTTGGGATACGCGACAACTTCCAGTGAGACCGCAGTCGTCGGACTTATTCCGGTTATTACAGGGGCCGGGTTGTCAGTAGGGTCGAGAACAACAAAGAGGGGGGTCTCCCCTACCTCGATCACAACCTGGCCATTCGTGACTTTTAAATTGTTCCATATCATGCCGTCGCGACCTGCAGTGGGGCGGTACGCGCGGGCCTCGGTAGCACTACCAATCGATAAACTATATGTTGCAGTTCGGCCCACTTCGTCGGGGATCACCAAGGCGTACATGAGTTTACCACCGTAAGTGTATTCGTCCACAATGGGATCTTGGTTCAAGGTACGCACATAGGAGTATTCGCCAAACAAATCTTTAGTCTGACGCAGGTAGTCGGCCGCCGGGCGGCGCGTTCCGTTGGAATTCAGTAGTCCCGAGCTGGCAAATATCGTTCCGGATTCGTTGTCGTCGTACATCTGGTAAAAAAACACGCGCTGAATTCCGTGACGCGCTGAGAACAAAGAGGTACGCAGAATCCAGTCGGCTTGGGTAAGCAGGGCTGACTTCTGGCCGATGGGAATGGCTTTGAGGGGGCTCTGTTGATTGACATCGAATCCCGTTTCGGTAATCCAGACGGGCATTCCATTGCAGAGTTCATTCGACACCCTGACAAATGCGTCCGCTTTTGCGTCGGCACTGGTTAGTTCGGGAGCGACGCCACGCGTAGAAGTACCACTTTGGGAAGAGGAGGCGTTGTCGGTATACACATGATAATTGATTACATCCCAGCAAAGGTTCACCTGACCGTTGGGTTTGTAGCCCCGAAATTCTTTGCACCAATCCACCATACCCCGGATGTACTCCGCGCCGCTCACCAGGCCGGCGATAACCACTTTCATATTCGGGTCAGCGTTCTTTACACCAATACCTGCTCCCATCGTGTTCTTGTGACCGTCATAAAAGGCCGACATGTTGGCTGCGTACTCCCGGGCGGTTTGGTAACCTTTCCGTCCCTTCCACCACTTGTCCCGCTCGTTGTCACACTCGAGGTACTTGATAAGATCGGTGCCTATCCTCACCGTGTTTACTTGGTCGCCCGGCCAGCGGGGCTTATCGTACACGCTCAGGAGTTTGGGATCTACTCCTTTGTTGCTGCCATAACGGGCGGTGTACTGGAAAGCGACTCGGGCCTGCTCACGGTAGGAGGCTGGATCATCAAAAGCACGACCATAACGCACCGGGACATTTTCGTGGTCCCGCTCTGCCGCCGGATAGGTAGCGAGAATCCAGTCGGGCACGGTTTTGAGGCAGGCCAGTACTTCGATGCCTTCGGCCTTGCAACGTTCATAAATTTTGTCATAATACCAGCCTCCGCTCAGGGTAGGGCTGTAAGAATAAACCCCTTCGGCGGATTCTAGTTTTTGCCAGTCCATATAATGCCTGATCCCGGCGAAGCTTTTGGCCAGCTGCATTTTTGGCTCATTGATTTCGGTGGGAATGTTAGGGTCCAGAAAGTTCCATTCGTAAGCATTCACGCCCAGCATGTCGCGGAGTTTCACCGGACGCGCTGCCGGGGTTACCGATACCGGATTGCCGGCCTGGTATTCGCCGTACAGTTCCAGCTCAGTGGGGAGTCCGCCCTGCGTTGTCAAAACCAGGTAGCGGATGCCTTTTACCGGAGTGTCAAGGCTGAATTTTGCGTCCCCAGCCGCCTGCCGATTGGGCTCGGGACCTACCCATTCATTGTATACGCTGCCCGTAAAAGTAGCTACGGAAATTCGCTTCCAGTCTGAGGTAATGACAGAGAGACGAGCAGGGCTGCCTGTAAAAGTACCCTCGAAATCAAACATCCTGATGTGGTCGAGGGTCATGCTTTCCCCTTCGCGGAGCGGATAATAGGCATCGTAAGTACTCAATACCAGCCCGTATCCCAGTATTACGTTTTTCTGTGTCTCGCCATCAAATAGTGCGGCCAGGCTGTTGGTCGTGTTATTGAGAATGTACCATCTGTCGGGATCAATGGGAATCTTGCGGGCAGGATCGAGGGTGATTTTAGACGCCGCTGCCTGATTCTTAATCCCATTTTCGGCGGTAAGGAAGTTGGTGTTCCCGAGATGGGAAGTCATGGAGAGCGTCAGCAGAAGCGTAGACAGCAGGAGAAAGCTGAGTATTTTATTCATGATAAGTGCAGTAGTGTGTGTGCTGCAAGACAGCCGCTTATCGGTTGTCTTGCTACCATTGTATGTACGCTATCCTACCAAAGAAGGTTCACTTCCGACCCCGCCAGTAGTCCCGATTCATTTTGAAGTGGCGATAAAGATTGCGAACCCCCGTGATGAGAAAGTTGTCACTTTGCCGCCAAACTTCCCGACTGATCGTGCTTGGTTCCTCGCTGCTGTTACTTTGGGTCAACAATTCTTGATATGCCTCAAAGAATATACCTTTCCCCTTATTGTGTAAAAACGACATCATCATCAGGTACTCCGTCTTATCGGGCCGAGTGTCCTCCCTGAACCGGCCAAATTTTTGAAAAAAAGTGGAGCGCCGCAGGTGGGGGTGGTCGCTGTACATGAAAAATTTCCGATAGCCCGACTTCCATGGGCTGAACTGCATTTCGGCAAATCCATCACCGATAGAGCGCAGGTAAGGGTACTTAAAATAACCGTAGAAGCGGGCGATGTCCATTTCAGGATCCTCTTTGAGGATGGAAAAAGCCTTCGATAAAGCAGGAACAAACTCAGGGTTAGGTACGAAATCTTCCTCGATGAAAAGCGTGTACTCCGTTTTTACCGCGTCCTGGCCCTTATTGAAATTATGGCCCATTCCCTGGTTTTTCGGCACAGTAAGCAGGGTGTAGCCCAGCTCATGCCGAAAATTTTGCAGTCTCTCGACGTGCTCGGGCTTACTCCCGTCGTCGGAAACCACTATTTCACCAAACTGTAGCCCCAGTTCACTCACTGTCCGCACCAACCTAACCAGGGAAAGGCTACGATTGTAATGACTAATCAGTAGCGTTATTTCAGGAAATGAGACCGTTTGCATCAGGGTAGTTTGTAAAACCTAAAAATCAATTACCCTCAGGAGGAGAAGCCAAGCTGTAGTTTGAGCCGTCGCATGAACGCCTTGCCAATACCACCGTCGTCCATCAGCCGCCTTGAAGAGGTGAAAACTCGCGCTCCTGAATCGGTGACCCACCGTAGTTTTCCTTTCTCGGTCAAATCCAATGCCATGCGGCCGTCCTCACATTCGTTGACGAAATCGCTACCCGACGCATTGGCGTACACCCGGTTGCTCCGCACGCGGAAGCCGCCGATTTGGCGACCCGTTTCGGTGACAAAGCCCATGTTGAAGCCAAAGACGTTCATGTACTCCTTATTTCTTTTCCGGTAATAGATAAGAGGTACCGTGAAAAGCTCGTACAACGAAAGACCCAGCCTGCTCTGCCCCGCGGGTGGAATGAAAGAATAAACGCTGTATACTCCGGCAACATTGTCGTTTTGTCGCATGGGTGCCACCATTAGGTCAATCCAATCAGGGGGATAGAAGGTGTCCGAATCGGCGCAAAGGTGGTACTTGCCCCTGGCCTTTTCTAAGCCAAGTTGTCGAGCGTAGGGCGTTCCCTGAAGGGGTTGCTGATAGCTCTTTACGCCCAGGGTGTCTAGTACTTGCTGGGTGTTGTCGGTCGAGTTATTATTGATGGCAATGATTTCGACGGACAGCTTGGTAGTGGAAGCCGCTATGGACGATAGCGTTCGGTAGATGTTGTTTTCCTCGTTCCAGACCGGAATGACCACGCTAACTTCTGGATTGGGATCATTGAAACGTTGCAGGGCACTTTTCAGCGCGTCAAGTTCAGCTACCGAAAGGTCTCCGAACTGCCGTCCTTTGAACAGGTGGGGTTTGACCCATTGAGGTAGAGCGAAGAGGTTCATCATAGATGCGTTTTTTCTTGAGTATGATCGGCAGCCTTTCTTCGCGACTTATCCCAAGCCGCCTTTTGTTGGCCCGTAAGATACCGTCTTATTCCCATCAGCACAGCGTAGTTCATCATACAAAAGTAATAAGGTACAAAAAAGATTTTACTCTTTATCTTCTTATTTTCCAAAACCCAGCCCGCCAGAGCCATGGCGTAGAAAAGCAGTTGGGCAAAAAGTAAGAGCAGGTAGAAGGTTTCACCCGAAGTAGCAAAAATAATGCCATTGACGACCAAAGCCAGAATCATCAGAAAAGGCGTCACCGTCCAGCGCAACACCCGGTGGCTTATGTATTGGAAGGAGAGTAGAGGATCCTTTACGGGATTGGCCGCTTCCGGCAACCGTAAAATAGACTGGATTCCCCCGGCGGCAATCCTGACCTTTCGCTTCAACTCCTCCCCGATGTTTTCGGAAGATAGTTCTGTAGCGTAGGCTTCCGGCTCATAGACGATGCGGTAACCCCGTTGCGCAATCTGCATCGAAATCATGAAGTCATCCAAAATGGTATCGTCAGGAACGGGTTGGTACAGCGACCGCCGAACGCTGAATAATTCGCCCGCCGCCCCTACCACCGAATGTAGTTCGGAATCCCATTTTTTGAGAGTAGATTCGTACTTCCAGTACATGCCTTCCCCAGCGGTTGCATCGGCATTTTCCTCAATTCTGACCCGTTTTTCGCCCGAAACCGCACCGACTGTTGGATCTTGGTAATGCCTTGCCAGCAACAACAGCGCGTCTTCGTTCAGATAAGTATTGGCGTCAGTAAAAACGACCACATCCGCCTCGACCTGTCGCATGGCCCGGTGAATCGCGTTGATTTTGCCCTTGCGCTCGGGCGCGTGCATCAGTTCGATATTGGGAAAGTCCCGAATTACTTCCGGGGTGCCGTCCGTGGAGCCATCGGTAACGAACAGCAACGAAAGTTTTTCTTCGGGATAGCGCAGTGCGAGCGTATTCTCGATCTTGGCAGCCATAATGTCGGCCTCGTTGTAGGCCGCAACCACTAACGCCAGCGAAGGGTGTCCGCCCTCTGGAATAATTGGCGTGGGTCTTTTTCCTTCAATCAAGCGCCTTAACCGAACCAGGACAAAAAGTACCAGTCCGTAGCCGACATAGGTATAAAACACAATAAAGGCAGACGCCCAGAAAAGTACTTTCATCGGTTTATAGTCGATAGCCCAAGTCTGGGCTGTCCGGTTTGTGAGTAAAATGCCAGCCTATAGCCCGGAAGAAAACTTTGATAAACCCATACTCTCCGTTTTTCAGGTAGGTCAAGAGGTTTCGGGGCGTCACGATCAAAGCGTAGTAAACGCAGAACACCAGAAACACCGGACGAGAAGCGTGCTTGCGCTCGAAAAGGATTCGGTTCCGGGTCATGAAGTACTCTTTGAGCGCCGACCGCTTGCCGACCGACACGGATTCTTTGTGATAAATCGTGGCATCCAGGTTGGCGTACAGTTCATAGCCCGCTTTCTTCACCCGCTCGCCCCAGTCGAGTTCTTCGTAGTACAGAAAGTAGTTTGTATCCATCAGTCCGGCTTTGTCAATGGCCGCTTTCGTGACCATCATGGCCGCGCCGTGAACGTAGCCTGTTTCTCCGATTACTCCATTGTATTGGCCGCGATCGGTCTCGAACAGGCCAATACACCGATTGCGGCCCGTTACAAAGTCCATTTCCGTGTAGCCTGCATATTGAATAAGGTGGCGGTCTTCGTAATAAAGGATTTTGGGGGAAACCATACCGACTTTCGGATTGCTTTGCAATGTCGCGACGAGCTTTCCGACCAGTCCTCGTGTCACTTCAGTGTCGTTGTTAATCAGGAAATAGTACTTTCCTTGGGCCGCCGCAATACCCAGATTATTTCCTCCCGCAAAACCCAGATTCTCCTCAGAGCGGATAAATGTAAAGTTGGGAAAGCGACCCCGCCAGTCGTCAGTCCAATCCTCACGGCTTCCATTATCCACGACGATGACCTCAATAGCGGGATAGTCGTTGAATTTCAATATGGATTGAAAGAGCGCCTCCGTGACAGCGGGCTGATTGAAATTCACGGTGACAATCGAAACCAAATCCATATTTTCTCGCCTTGCGGTTATATTACTTTTGCCCACCAAACTTACGAATATAGGTTCAGGTAGTTTCCTTTATCCTGAATCTGTTGGGTTTTCGAGTAATTATCACTGTATTTCGGTTTTATTATTTGTACAAAAAACAAAGACCATGAATTCTAAAAATGAAAATCGCCGGAAATTTCTGCGCGACTCCGTGCAGTCGGCCGCAGGCCTGATGATGGTGCCGCTGATGAGCCAGGCAACTGACCTTTCACCAAAAAAGACAGCTTCGACTGAAACTACCCAACCTCTCCCCGCGCCGCGCATCAAATTTGCCGTTATCGGCATGAACCACGGGCACATTTATGGTCAGGTCAACGCGGTGCAGCGAGGCGGCGGGGAGTTGGTTTCGTACTACGCCAAGGAATCTGAACTGATGGCGGACTTCAAAAAACGCTTCCCAGAAGCCAAAGCCGCCGCCAGCGAGAAGGAAATTTTGGACGATAAATCCATCCAACTGGTACTTAGTTCCGGTATTCCCGCTGACCGCGCCCCACTAGGTATCCGGGTGATGAAAAGTGGAAAGGACTATATGTCGGACAAGCCAGGCATCACCTCGCTGCCCCAACTGGCGGAGGTGCGTAAGGTGCAGAAAGCCACCAAACAGATTTACTCCATCATGTACAGCGAACGCCTCGAAAACAAGGCGACGGTGAAAGCGGGCGAGTTGGTGCAAGCCGGAGCCATTGGTAAAGTAATCCAGACCATTGGCTTGGGTCCGCACCGGATGAACCCCAAGTCGCGTCCCGAGTGGTTTTTTGAACTCGACCAATACGGCGGCATCATCACCGACATCGGTTCCCATCAGTTCGACCAGTTCCTATTCTTTACCGGCTCGACCGAAGCGCATGTCGTAGCCTCGGAAGTGGGGAATGTAGCCCACCCGGAGTATCCCGGTCTGCAAGACTTTGGCGATGTGATGGTGCGCGGCAACGGCGGCATGGGCTACGTACGCGTGGACTGGTTCACGCCTGACGGCCTGAAAAGCTGGGGCGACGGTCGCCTGACGATTTTGGGAACAGAGGGATTTATCGAGATTCGTAAGAATGTAGACATCAGCGGGGCTCCGGGCGGAAATCATCTTTTTTTAGTAGATCAGAAGGAAACCAAAACTATCGACACCAGCGACGTAGATTTGCCCTACGGACGGCAGTTGGTAGACGACGTCATCAACCGCACCGAAACAGCCATGACGCAGGCACATTGCTTTTTGACGATGGAACTGGCGCTGAAGGCACAGGCGCAGGCGGAGCGGATTAAGCTGTCTTGAAGGTAGTTGAGACGGCCTATTGCGGAGAGTAGTTGTTCAGCAAATCTGTCGGAGAGTTGAGGCTCTTCACCCTGTTCAGACTCAGATTTGACTTTTTTCTACCTCTTGTCTGGGGGAGTGAAAATACCGTGGGCAATTGTATAAAACTGGATATTTTTAGGAGAGCAATTATACGCAATAGCTGCTGAATACTTCTCAGTAACGTTAAAACTATCGATCACCCATTCTCCGGCTACTTCCAATTTGGTAGTTTCCAATTTATGAAATCCAGTCAGGGCCGGCACCTGAGAGAAAGTTTCATCAATACCGCTGCCAATTGCCTTCACAAACGCCTCTTTCCTAGTCCACAACTCGTAAAAACGGACCGTAGACTTCCCATCAGCTTCAATGTATTCTCTCTCTTGAGCAATGAAGCTGATGGGAATCACATCTGTGAAAGCAAAATCAGGTTTTATCTCTTCAACATCAATTCCCACCCTATCCCTGCCAATAGCCAGTAGAATCCAGTTTCCCGAATGAGCAGCGTTTACGTGCCAACCGAGGTTGTTTGGTAATTCAGGTTTGTTCCTAAGACCCTTCGTCAGATGAATGGCCAACGGGTCTTGATTGGTATATCTCCCAACCAGAATTCTCAAAAGACTTCGTGTATACAGTGAACGTAAACGGTCATCCCTTCGATGGTATCGCCCACCCCGCTCAATTTCATCCGTGTGAAGCAGTGCAGACCAATCTGGCTGATGGATGGTGTCTTCTGCGCAATAAAATCGAAATACTGCTATATCATCTGTGTATAAACAGCTCCTCCAATCCTGCCATTCGACACGCTCATATTCTTTGCAGACGATCGAGCTATCATCTTGTTTTTTGTCCACATTTGAGCCTAACTCGTTCATCAGCCATTCGTTTCTCACTTACTTTCAGTCAGAGCCTTTTGAATGATTCGAGCAGTTCCCTGGGCGTGTGAGTCTTCAAACATCGTCTTATGATCGCCGGGTACTTCATAAATTTTCACACCTTTAAGCGCAAATTGTTTCCAGCCCAGAAAAGTAAAATCTGCCACAAAGTAGGGGCGTTTTTTGGCTCGGAACAAAGTAACCTGGCCGTCAAAAGGCCTGATAATATGCTTTTGGTACGCGTTTTCCGAAACTATCGTAATACGGTCCAAATGATGCAACACGTCGTCGTCTGGCTTCGATTCTTCCCGAAGACCAGCAACCTTTACCAACTCAGTAAATTTGCGTTTGAAAAAAGATTTCTGGTAAGCAACCGTTTGCGCGGGATCGCGTATGAAAGAACGAATCACCCATATCAGCTTAGGAAATTGCCGCCGGATACGTTTGTAAAGGTTGCTGGCATCCAATACCTGGGAATTTATAATTTCGGCATCGGTGTCTAAAAGGCCCAGAAGGCGAACGTCCTTTTTCATTTCGTAAAGAATACGGGCCATTTCTACGGCTACGTATCCTCCAAATGAATAACCTGCCAGCGCGTAGGGACCCGCCGGGTTGTGTTCAAGCAGTTCACTGACATAGAAAGCAGCCATATCATCTATGCTTTCCAATAGCTCATCCTGTCCATCGAGCCCCCGCCCCTGAAATCCATATACCGGCTGGTCTGGATCCATATTCTTGGCTACGCTGTTGAAATTCATCAGATTCAACCCATGGCCATGGACGAAGTAAATGGGCATCTTGGTACCTGTTGGTTTGATGGGTACCAGCGATTTCCAGGTGGTTGCTTTTTTATTGGTCTGCAGTAATGAGGCTAATTTCTGAACGGTCGGATACTCGAAAAGCGTGGAAAGTGGTAGTCGCTTCCCGGTTTCTTGCTCGATTCGTGTCATGACCTGCACGGCAATCAGCGAGTGCCCACCAAGCTCAAAGAAATCGTCAGTATCATTGATTGTTTCCAGCTCAAGTACATCCGACCAGATGGCCGCTACCAACTCTTCTTCTCTGGTTTGTGGCATAGCCGACGAAGCCGCCGATTGGCTTTCACTTTCCGGTTTAGGTAGTGCCTTCCTGTCAATTTTTCCATTGGGGGTGAGAGGCAGTTGGGGAAGGACGACGAACTCAGTCGGTACCATGTAATCCGGCAACAAATCCGTTACCCGCTGCTTCCACCCTTGTATCTGCTCTTTCGATGCGGTCGGAACATTGTGGGTGAGTGAGTCAGGGGTAGTTTCTGGCACCACATACGCGGTCAAGTACTGGTAGCCGGGCCGATCCTCGCGAGCTACCACTACAGCGTCTTTAATATCTCTATTCCCCAATACGGCATACTCAATTTCACCAAGCTCGATGCGATATCCTCTGATCTTGACTTGCTGATCCATTCGACCCAGGCAGTGAATCTCACCATGGGGCGTCCATTTTCCCAAGTCGCCGGTGCGATACAGTAATCCATCGCCAAACGGGTTTTTGATAAACTTTTCCGCGTTCAGTTCGGGCCGATTATGGTAGCCGCGCGCCACGCCCTCCCCGGCAATAGTAATCTCGCCTACCGACCCGATGCCCAACTGGTTTCCTTCGGCATCCAGAATGTACACCTGCGTATTCTGAATAGGTCGGCCAATGGTGATAAGGTTGTCGGTCGGGAGTATTTGTTTACCAGTCGAATAAACGGTCGTTTCTGTTGGTCCGTACATATTCCACAGCGAAGCACAACGGGTCATTAGCTTTTGGGCCAAATCTTTCGACAATGGTTCTCCACAGCATAGTACTTTCAAAGGCAGAGGCGTTTCCCAGCCAGCCGCCAGCATCATTTTGTAGGTAGCGGGTGTAGCCTGAATCATCGACACCTGCTCATTTTGAACGGCTTCCAGCAGCAGCCGACCATCGCGGGTAGTTTCGGTGTCGGCGAGCACGAGCGTCGCTCCAACCAGCAACGGGAGAAACAATTCCAAACCGGCGATATCGAACGAAATTGTGGTGACCGCCAGCAAGCGGTCGTCCGGCGTGATACCCGGCCAATCAATCATGCTCGTTAGCAGATTGACTAGGTTATGGTGCTCGATCAAAACCCCCTTGGGCCTGCCCGTTGAGCCGGAAGTGTATAAGATATAGGCTAAATCATTGCCCCCAGTGGATACGGCTGGCTCGGTCGGGGTTAACACAGAAGATTCGGCCAATGCCTTTTCTACCTCCACTTCCATAATTGATATATTCAACCGGCCGGCATATTTTTGCGCTGTGATGACCATCTGGGCCGAAGAATCGGTCAGCATGTAGGCAATCCGATCGTGTGGATAGGCCGGGTCAAGGGGTAGATAAGCCGCCCCGGCTTTTAGAATGGCCAGCAGCGAAATCAGCATTTCGGGCGAACGGTCGAGGGCCACCCCTATGATGTCGCCTTTTTGGATGCCGCTTTCTATCAGAAACGTAGCCAACTGATTTGCTATTTCGTGTAAACGCCGGAACGTCAGCTTCTGATGCTGAAATTCAAGGGCGGTTTTTTCCGGAAACTGCGCCGCGGTTTCGGCCAGAAGTCGATGGAGTTGCTGTTGTTGCGTAGTGGGCGTTGATGCCTCCTGAATTGGTGTTTCCGCCTGAATCAGCGATTTTACGGGCTCATTAGTCACAGCCCAGTCCAAGGCATCAATGCGTATTGCTGGGTTTGATACGACTTCACGGAGCAGGTTCTCAAACCCCGCCATCATCGCGCTAATGGTTTCAGGTTTGAACAATTGCGTGTTGTACGACCATTCCAAAGTCAACGACTGCTCAGAACCGGACACATTTAGAAATAACTCGAAATTTTCATACGCCCGTGGGTTGCTTATAAGTTGGTAGGTCAATCCATGAAAATTGACGTCATCGGCCAAGCCCATATCGACGTTGAGAATGACTGGCACCAGGGGTACCCGCGACGGATCGCGGGCCATGCCCAATTTTTTTAACAGACTACCGAAGGTCAGTCGCTGATGGTCGTAGGCATCCATCAATTCGGTTTTGCGTTGCTTAAGAAAATCGACAAACCGCACTCCTTCTAGCAACTGCGAACGCAACGGCAGCAGATTGACGCAATGCCCGACGAGTCGGTAGTCGCCCGTAACTGATTGTCCGGCGGCTGGTAATCCAATGCTGATCGTATCCTGACCAGTAAAACGATGCAGCCACACGTCGAAAAGCGTGACCAGCGTTGTGACAAAACTACACCCGGCTTCTCGGCCCATATTTTTCAGGGCGGCAACCAACGTTTCGTCCAGATTAAAATCTAACCGATGACTTTTGTAAGTACGGACGGAAGGGCGTGGGAAATCAGTCGGTACATTGACCACCGGAACGTCTTGTTTGTACTGGTCGAGCCAGAACTTCTGAATCTCCGCGTACTGCGGACTACGTTCAAATAAAATCTGCGCATCGGCAAATTCTTTGAACGAAACTGGTTCGGGCAACGCAGCGAATTGGTTCTGAACATTGGCAGAGTACAGTGCGCTCAGATCCTGCATTAAAATGCCTATCGACCAGCCATCGCAGACGATGTGATGGGCCGTAAGCACCAGGTACGAATTGTCCGCTGAGAGCGTCAGCAAAGCTGCCTTGAATAAAGGCCCGTGCAACAGATCGAAGCTGTACTCGGCCTCCTGCTGGAGAAAACCAGCTACGGCTTGGGCCTGTTCGGTGGGTGTTTGTTCGGTGTAGTCTTCGAACTGCACCCGGACAGGCGAGTCGTGGAAGATAAGCATCTGCTGACCATCGGCGCTGAAAGCGGAACGCAGCGACTCATGTCGCCGAACGAGCTTCCGTACGGATTGTTCCAAGGCAACCCGCTCGGGAACGCCTCGAAAACGCAAAGAAACCGACTCATTGTAAGCCCGGTTGGCATCGGGGCCCCCTAGTACGCAGGCCGTCCAGATTTCCATCTGCGGCTCGGTGGTAGGCGATAACCGACTTATCTCGGGGCCTTGAAATGGGTTAAATTCTAGCGAAGCGACGGTTTCAGTTGAGAGGGGTTCGACCATAGAAGTCTATTTTGTTTCGATCTGCAAATACTTTCCAGACGTATCCGGATCAGGCAAAAACCAGCCCGGATTACCTGCCTGATCCCGGCCCAGCCTGGCCCCCGGAACGGGCGGCTGGTTCAACTCATCCACTACCATTGGTACAGCCTGAAAAAAATCGGCTTCAATCATTTCGTCCACACTTTCGCCGAAAAGCTCGATCACCCGATCGATTTCTGCGTCGGTGTGGGCCTCGGTGATGAAGCAGGGAAAGCCGTCCCAAATGTGAATGCCTTTTTCCCGCATCAGCGTGAACAACAGCTCACTGTAGGCTACTTCCTGATGAAATTTGATTCGCCACAGCGAGCCAAACTGAGTCACGGAAAGCGGCAGTTGCCGACGCTGGAATTCGGTATTGAGCGCTTCGGCAAGCCGTTCGGCCCTGGCGGTCAGGCGGCGCTGTAACTGCGAACCTTGTTGTTTCAAATGGAGTAATGACGCTCGGGCGGCGGCCAGCGCCAAAGGGTGACGCACGAACGTTCCGGCAAAGTACGTAACGCCAACCTCGGGGAACGAACTATCACCGTACTGCCAACCTCCTCCATCGAGCGCATCCATGAACCGTTTTTTTCCGGCAACTACCCCAATGGATAGTCCACCACCCACCACTTTTCCGTAGGTAGCCAGATCGGCCTGAATGCCAAACAAACCTTGGGTTCCCGCCGGATGCATACGGAACCCGGTGATGATTTCGTCAAAAATCAGCACAGTTCCGGCCGCTTCGGTCACAGTGCGCAACTCCTTCAAAAATTCGACTGGTTGAAATTCCGGGCGGCGGCTCTGCACGGGTTCTACCAGCACGGCGGCGATTTCCTGCGCCCGTTCCCGGATGATCTCCAGGCTTTCTTGGGTGCCATAATCCAGAATTAACATATTTTGTACCGCCTGCGGCATAATGCCTGGTGCTGCAGGAAATGACTTCAATTTCTTGCTTCCCCGAACGATTACTTCATCAATAATCCCGTGGTACGATCCGGTAAAGGCCACAATCAGCGAGCGGCCCGTGACCGTCCGGGCGACGCGCATGGCACCCAATACCGCTTCCGATCCGGTATTGCACAGTGCGGCCCGGTCGGAGTGAGTCAGTTCACAAACCAATTGACAAACCTCACCCGCCAGTTCGTGCTGGGGTCCAACTTCAAAGCCGTTATCCACCTGCTGGTGCAGGGCTTCTTTGATAAAATCGGGTTGGTAGCCAAACATATTCGAGCCAAATCCATTCAGCATATCGATGTACTCGTTCCCGTCGATGTCCCATAGTCGACTTCCTTTTGAACGGTTGACCACAATGGGATATACCAATTCTTTCGTCAGCGGTTTGAAACCCGACACCACGCGGGGATCCGCCATGTGGGGGCGGTGCTGCTGCGTGTACGACTTACTGCCGGCCGTCTTTTTTGTATATCGTTCAGTCAGTTTTTGGAGGAAAGTCTGTTGTGTAGCCGTCAGTTCGGTCTCCTGCCGTTCGATTCGGGCGGCTGCGCCAAATGGCTTTTTGATATCGGCCGCTTCCTCGGCTGTCAGATCGTTTGCCTCAACGGCTGATTCTTCGCCATTTAGTAGCCCATTCGTCTGTTGCTTTCCATTGACTGAAGCATTATTCGTGCCAATTACAGGAGTGGCAGGCGTGGGTATTGGCGGGGCAGGTTTGCTCCCTTGTAGCAAGGCAATCTGCTGCGATAGTATTTGCAATTGTTGCGCAATCAATCCAATGGCTGGGTTGGTCTCTCCTTGGTTGGTAGCGTAATTGATGGGCGAATTCGATACCATTGCCGGAGTCGGAGCAGATAGTGCGGGTTGGTATGCCCCGGCGGGCAAATTCTGATCGAGATAGTTTACCAATAATTCGGGCGAAGCATATTCTTCGTTCAGTTGCCGGAAGGTTAATGGCAAACCGAATTCCTTTTTTAGCATAATCGCCACCTGCGTCAGCAGCAACGAATCCAGTCCCAATTCAATAAATGTTTGGTCGGGTCTCACGTCCGCCATTCCAAAGCCCGAGGCGTCTTCTACGATGGCTTTGATCTTTGCCAGTAAAATATCGTTTCTCATTACTTTCGATTCTTCGATAATTTGTGGTACTTCATTGATATGAGTCTCAGATAATTGGCTAACAGTTATAGGTAGTACGGGATCGACCCAGCAACGTTTTTTGTCGAATGCATAGGTGGGAAGTACGAGTTTGGCTCTTTTTTGTCCGGCATAAAACAGGCTCCAGTCTGGCTCGACCCCGTTGAGCCAAAGTTGCCCGAGTGTTTCCAGTATCATCCGGTACTCGGACGAGTCTGCTTTGGGTGGTTTCAGGCTGTTCAAAGCCGTCACCTTACGCAAACCGGCCTGCTGCCGAGCCATCGTAGTCAAGGCCTGCCCGGGCCCTGTTTCCAGAAAAACCGACTGCTGACGTTCAAGCAGGGTTTCGAGCGCATCGGCAAAGCGTACGGTGTGCCGCAGATGTTTTGCCCAGTAAACCGGGTCTGTTGCTTGGTCGTCAGTCAGGTAGGTACCCGTCACCGTCGATACGACTGGCCTTTGCGGCGGGTGCAAAGTTACGCTTTTCACCAATGCAGTGAAGCGGGGCACGATGGGGTCCATCATGGCCGAATGAAAGGCGTGGCTAGTGGACAGCAAGCGATTGGGTACTTTCTGCAAATTCAGTTGCGCGGCAAAAGAAGCTACCGCATCGTCGGGACCCGCTACTACGCACAGCTGCTTAGTGTTGATGGCCGCAATCGACAAGGTTTCGGGTAGTATGGCCCGCAGCGCCTCGGCTTCCATCCGAACCGATAGCATACTCCCCTTTGGCAATTCGCTCACCATCTGCCCCCGGCCCGCGACTAATTTCAAGGCATCAA
>NZ_JBGSXF010000583.1:0-5355 GCF_041751555.1 Persicitalea sp.
ACGAGCGCGAAGCTTACGCCGAACGCTTTTTCAACTTCTTTCTTTTGGCCCTCTATTTCGAAGTCGATGCCAATCTTGCCAAACAATTCCTGCAAAGGCAGCGGTTCGCCACCTTCCACGTAGCGGCGGAAGAAATCGCGAATCCCGGGATAGGTCAGTTCGGTAATTTTATCAAATAATTCATTGTCCTTAAAGGATTTGTCTTTACCGTAGGTTTTGGCCAGATCGCGCAGCAAGTCCTGGGTACCGTACTTGCCACCCGACAACTCGCGTAGTTTCAGATCCAGGCTGAGGCCAATCAGTGCCCCTTTCTCATAGACATTGGAGTACTCGTCTTTGTACGTTTCCAGCACGTCGCTCGACATAGCCGTGAACGATAGCGAATCGGTGTAGCGCGTCCGGGCATTCTCGACCTTTTCGGCCTGGCGATCCAGGTAGGTGGGCAGGTCGATGATGCCCGCCCGCAGCTGGGCATGGTGGGCGGCGTACTCGGTAAGCCCTTCGTACAGCCAAAGGTGCCGCGACATTTTGGGGTCGATGAAGTCGAAATCGCCGATTTCTTCGCTGTGGATGTTCAGCGGGGTCAGAATATGAAAAAACTCGTGAGCGGCGATGTCCTTGATAGACTTGGACAACTGCGCCTCCGAAAACGTCTCGGGCAGGTAATAAAATGACGACTGCGAATGCTCCAGCGCCCCGTAGCGGGTCAGGTTCTTGTCATCAGACATATATATGATGAAGGCGTACTTGTCGATGGGAAGCGTACCGCCGAGATACGCTCGCTGCGCTTCCAGCGTAGGCAGGATGTCCGCCGCCAGATCTTTGGTAGCAAACTTGTCGTTGGGAGAAAACACCGACACCAAAATGTCGGCATTGCCCACTTTCAGCCAAACCGTATCGGGACGGTTGTACATCATCGGCGAGTCGGCCAGTTCGTGGTAGTCTTTTGTGATGAACAAATCCTGGTTTCCTTCTTTATTTTGGTTCACCAGCGGCGTGGAGCCATAGAATCCGGCAGGCTTAGTGATGCTGACACGATAAGGCAGGCGATCCATGCCCTTAAAATAACCGAATAGACCAAAAGTGTTCAGCACGAACACCTTACCCTCTTCGATGTTGGTGCCACTGGGTTCAAATACGTCTTCTTCGATACTGGGTGTATCCCAGGTATCGTCGATCTGGTAAGAAAGGCGACGGGCTTTTCTAGCTTTCGAGATTTTCCAGCTGTTCTTGTCTACCTTCTCCACTTCCAGCTCCCCACCCTTTTTGTCAAAAGCTTTGAAAGCGCTGGCGTAAGAACCGTAGTTGTTGATCGAGTAGGTACCCGGCACTATTTTGGGCAGATGATAAAGTACAGACCTACCCCGCAGCCGGGGCGTTTCCAGTTCGACGGTTAGCTTGTCATCCTGAGGCTTAGTGAGATCAACGGAGAATTTGTATTCTTTTTGCGCGCAGCCTAATAGACTGGCTATGAATATGGTAGTCAAGAATAGGTATTTGGCCTTTTTCATTAAAAACTAAAATTGGGATGGCTTATTTGAAAAAACAGAGTTCGCTTTATTAGCGGCAGTAACGCAAAGAAAAGTGAAATGAATCGGAATCCGGATCATTTTTTTTAAAAGAGCCTATTTTGGATGCGGAGCGAAATAGGCTATCTTGGTATCTTAATTGACAAAACCCCAGCGTTCAACGTCTGGATCTACCGCTAACTGAATGAAGGTATTGTTGGAAATAAAAGAAGAGAGCAAGGCACCATTTCTCATGGAACTGCTCAAAGGGTTGAATTATGTCAACGTTTTGGAAGAAACAGTAGATGTTAAAAAAGCCCAATTTGCGGCTGATCTGGCCGATGCCTTTCAGGATGTAAAGCTTTACGAAAGAGGGGAGAAAAAGCTTAAATCTGCCAAAGATTTGCTCAATGAACTTTAGAAGTAATTGCTACAGGTTCATTTGAACGAAAAATTAAGAAACTGGCCAAACGCCATAAATCGCTGGTGGCTGATCTCACAAACGTAATAGGTCAGCTTGCCGACACCCCTAAATTGGGCACTTCCCTCGGCAAGGATTGCTATAAAATCCGCATTGCTATTTCAAGCAAAGGAAGAGGCAAAAGTGGTGGAGCAAGATTAATCACTCTTGTGAGGGTCGTCCAAAGAATTAAGTTCATTAATTGAATCTCTGGCCGAGGAGCAGGGATAAGCAATTATTATCGCGCAGGCAGCATGTTCCGAATGGCCGTAATCTCCCACTTGCCCTTCACATTCACCACCACAAACGTACTCCACATTTCCCGGCGAACACCGTCGGCATTCACGATCACGTAACGAGCGTCGGCGATGGCACTTTTGGAGCCGATGAACCGCACCTTTTCTACTTTCAAAGTCCGGGAGCCTCCGGCGTTGCTTTCGGTGCTGCGCACCATGCCCGCCATCGAACCTTCGATGCCTTCGCGCCACTCGCCCGTCGAAACGAGCTGGTCGATGTCGGTGGTTAGAATACTTTTAAGGAGCAAGGTATCCTGCGTTTCGCGCGCTTGGGCATAGGAATCAATTAGTTTGGAAATCGCCTGACCTGCCTTGGAATCCAGGCCTTTGCTTTGTCCGAAGGTCACAGTTGTTGCCCCGACAGACAGCAATACGAAAAGAAAAAGGGTTTTCATAACGGGAGTTTTTAGTTCAAAAACGGATTAGTCGATACCTGGTGCGGAAGCCCAGCTATGGCCAGCTTTCGCGATGAGCGCGTCAGCCTCCGCCGGCCCCCAGCTACCCGACTCGTAGTTGGGAAAATCAGTCGCGGGCGTGTCATCCCAGGCATCCACGATGGGCATCAGCACCCGCCAGGCGGCCTCCACCTGGTCGGCGCGCATGAAGAGCGTGGAGTCGCCTTCCATGATGTCGAGCAGCAGCGTTTCGTAGGCTTCGGGCGTGTCCGCCGCGTCGAATTCGTCGTAGTTGAACTGCATATCGACGGGAGAAAGCAGCATTTCCGGTCCTGGCCGCTTCGCCTGAAATTCGAGGCGAATACCCACACAGGGATATATTTCTATAATAAGTCGGTTAGGTTGCCAGTTGGCCGCCGTCTGCGCCGGAAACGACTGATGCGGCACAGGTTTGAATTGAATAGTGATGACCGATTTTTTCTCATTCATCCGTTTGCCCGTCCGCAGGTAGAAGGGTACACCGTTCCAGCGCCAGTTTTCCACGAAGAGTTTCAGCGCCGCGTAAGTGTTTTGCGAAGAATCCTTTGGCACGTCCTCCTCATGGTGGTAGCTCTCCACTTTTTCGCCTTCGATCCAGCCCGCGCCGTATTGCCCGCGCACGGCGTATTCCCCGATTTCTTCGGGTCGAATTCGGCGCAGGGCGTTCACCACATCCACGCGGCGGTTACGGACTTCGTCGGCCTCGTAGGAAACGGGCGGCTCCATCGCCACGAGGCAAAGCAATTGGAAGAGGTGATTCTGTACCATATCTCGCAGCGCCCCGGCAGTGTCGTAGTAGCTGCCCCGGCCTTCCATACCCAGTTGCTCCGAAACCGAAATCTGGACATTGTCGATGTAGTTGCGGTTCCAGATGGGTTCGAACATCGCGTTGGCGAAGCGAAAAGCCAATATATTTTGGACCGTTTCCTTGCCGAGATAGTGGTCGATGCGGTAAATCTGCGACTCGTCGAAAATGGATTGCAACAGCGCGTTCAATTCTTTGGCACTTTCCAGATCACGTCCGAAAGGCTTCTCGACCACGATGCGCGTCGTGGGAAGGTAGTCGGCCAATTTACTTTTAGCCACGTTCTCGGCGATCACTGAGAAAAACCTGGGCGCTACGGCCAGGTAGTGTACCACGCAGGGGTCTTTTTCCCAATCCTTCTTATGCTGTTCAATTCGATCCGCGAATTTGTCGTAGGCTTTGGCATTGTTCACATCGGCAACCTGGTAGAAAATGTGGGACGAAAACTCTTGCCAAATCTTTTTGTCGGCCTTGCCCTTACGGGAAAACTGATCGACGCCTCCCAGCAAATTCTTCCTGAACTGCTCGTCGGTAAACTCGGTGCGACCCGTTCCGATGATCGCGAATTCGTCCGGTAACCAGCCGTCCAGGTATAAGTTGAAAAGCGCGGGCGTGATCTTGCGGGCGTTCAGGTCGCCCGTGCCACCGAAGACGATGAAGACGGTAGGTTCTGGTTTGGTTTTTTTAGGCATGATGGGTCTATTAGCGGAATGCGTGGTTAGCCAAAGGTAACGAAACAAACAAACCGCTACCCTTCCGGTTTTACAAAAAAGAAGAATCATTGACCCAACCCACCATGTCCAAGAAGAAAATCGCCATTTTCTGGCACCGCCGTGATATGCGGCTGCACGACAACGCTGGCTTGTACCGCGCTCTCAATTCAGACTTCCCCGTCCTGCCGCTTTTTGTTTTTGACAAAACGATCCTCGACCAACTCGAAGACAAGCGCGACCGCCGTCTGGAATTCATCATGCGGGCGGTGGAGGAAATGAAGGAAAAGCTGGAAAAAGAAGATTCCGCTCTACTTGTAAAGTACGGCGTGCCATTAAAGGTTTGGCAGGAAATCGTGGAGGAATACGATGTGGCTGAGGTGTACACCAACCACGACTACGAACCTTACGCCAAGGAGCGCGACGGCGAGGTTGAGGATTTTTTAGAAAAAAAGGACATTCCATTCCACACCTTTAAGGATCAGGTTATTTTTGAAAAAGAAGAAATTCTGACTCAAAAAGGAACGCCCTACACCGTCTTTACGCCTTACAGCCGCTCCTGGAAGGAAAAACTGCACGGCTCTAAGGAGAAGCTTTTCTACGTAAAGCCTTACCCGACCGAGAAGTATTTCAATAATTTATTCAAAACCAAAAAACTCCCCGTCCCTAGTTTAGAAGACATGGGCTTCGAGCGAATGCCGGACGAGGAGTTTCCGCCTAAAAAAGTACGCGACGAGAAGCTGGAAAAATACGCCGAAACCCGCAACTACCCAGCCGTTCCCGGCACTTCGCGGCTAAGCATTCACCTGCGCTTCGGTACCATCAGTATCCGCGAACTGGCGCAACAAGGGATGGAAGAGAGCGAGACTTTCCTCGGTGAACTCATCTGGCGCGACTTCTACCAGCAAATCCTCTGGAACTTCCCGCACGTGGGCGAGGGCAAGGCCTTCCGGCCCGAGTACGATCGCATTAAATGGCGCAACAACGAGGAGGAATTCCAAAAATGGTGCGACGGCATGACGGGCTACCCCATCGTGGACGCCGGGATGCGCCAGCTCAACGCCACGGGCTATATGCACAATCGGCTCAGGATGATCACGGCCAGTTTTCTCATTAAAGACCTGCTCATCGACTGGCGCTGG
>NZ_JBGSXF010000584.1:0-2747 GCF_041751555.1 Persicitalea sp.
CTGGCCGCGACGATCCGCAAGAAAGTAGCCGGACTGAAAGAGGCCAACGTCGTCGTCATTACACCGCCCGCCATTCCGGGCCTGGGCCGCACGGGCGGTTTCAGTTTCGTGATCGAGCAACAGGAAAGCAACGACGACATCAAGCAGTTTGAGCAGGTCGTCAAGAACATGACCGCCGCCGCTAACGAACGCGACGAAATCAGCGGCGCGTTCTCCTTCTTCACCGCCCGCACGCCCGGCTACCAACTGGAAGTGGACCGCGCCAAGGTGAAGCAGCTCGGCGTCTCGCTCTCGGAAGTGTACAGCACGTTGCAAACGTATCTGGGCAGTCGCTACGTCAACGATTTCTCGATCTATGGCCGCAACTTCCGCGTCGTGGCTCAGGCCGACACCAACTACCGCAAGAACATTGACGCCCTGGGTAAGTACTACGTCCGGAACCAAAGCGGGCAAATGGTACCTATCAGCGCCTTGGTCTCGCACAAAATGGTGGAAAGCGCGCCGCTCATTTCGCACTACAACCTTTTCCGCTCCACCGAACTCAACGGCAACCCCGCGCCCGGCTACAGCAGCGGCGAGGCCATCGCTGCCCTGCGCGAGGTGGCGGACAAAGTGCTGCCCATCGGCTACGGCTACGAATTTACCGGGCTAAGCCTGGAAGAAATCAACGCGGGTTCGAGTACACTTTACATTTTCGGTCTGTCGATTTTGTTTGTTTTCCTCTTCCTGGCCGCCCTCTACGAAAGCTGGTCGGTGCCTTTTGCGGTACTTTTGGCGGTACCCATCGGGGCATTCGGGGCCATCGTGACGCTGTCGCTGTTCAAAGGATTATCGAACAACGTTTACGCCCAAATCGGCCTCCTCACCCTCATTGGCCTGGCCGCCAAAAATGCCATCCTGATCGTAGAATTTGCCAAAGAACGCGTCGATCAGGGGGAATCCATCCGGCAGGCGACGATGGAAGCGGTGCGGCTCCGCCTTCGGCCCATCATCATGACCTCGTTGGCGTTCATTTTGGGCGTATTGCCGCTGGCTTTCTCGGAAGGCGCGGGCGCTGCCGCTCGGAAGACCATCGGCTGGACGGTGCTTGGCGGCATGGTTGCCGCGACGCTGCTGGCAATTTTCGTGGTGCCGGTGCTGTTTTCGAGTATTGGGAAGGTAGCGTACGGACGGAAGGATTTGGATGAAGAAGGGGCGAAGGCGGGGTAAATGACGGGCGAGCCCGCACCGGCGGACCGGCCCGTACCACAGTTTGTTCGGATATTTCAAAGTCGACGGCTGGATATTTCAAAGTTGAGGGCTGGATATTTCAAAATCAATAACTACATTTAGGAAAAATTCACCCTACTTGTATGTTAATTCCCCGGCAGATTGAATCCGCAATCAGAGATCTTCAAAGCAAGTACCCGATTCTTGCCATCACGGGGCCCAGGCAATCCGGCAAGACGACGCTTCTAAAAAACCTCTTCACGGATTACACCTACGTTTCGTTGGAAAATCCTGACGTCCGGGCCTTTGCCGAAACCGATCCGGTCGCTTTTCTGGCAAGCTATCCCGAGCGGGTGATTTTTGATGAGGTGCAGCGGGTACCGACCCTGTTTTCTTATCTGCAAACCATGGTGGACGCTTCGGGACAAATGGGTCAGTTCATTCTGTCGGGATCGCAAAACTTCCAGTTGCTGCACCAGATTTTCCAAAGTTTAGCGGGTCGCGTGGCATTATTCAAACTCCTGCCCTTTGACTTTTCAGAACTCGACGCCGAAGGATTGCTTCCAGATGCGTATACTGAAACGCTGATTCGAGGATTTTACCCCGCCATTTTCGATCGCCAGATTCCGCCCACCGTTTTCTACGCCAACTACCTGCAAACCTACGTCGAGCGGGATGTGGTGGAGTTGATTAATGTCAAAGACCTACGGCTGTTTCGGACATTCATCAGTTTGTGCGCCGCCCGAGTCGGGCAACTGCTGAACCTCAATTCTCTGGCAAACGTATGCGGTATTTCCCAGCCGACTGCCAAAGCCTGGCTCTCGGTTTTGGAAAGTAGCTACCTCATTTTTTTGCTGCCTCCTTACTTCAAGAATTTGAGCAAAAGAGTGGTCAAGACGCCCAAGCTGTATTTTTACGACACCGGTTTGCTGTGTCATTTGCTGGCTATTCGCGAGGTCGAAACGCTGCAACTGCATCCCTCCAAAGGCGCATTGTTTGAGAACATGATTATCGCCGAAAAAATGAAGCAAACTTTCCACCGCTATACCCACGAGGAATTTTACTTCTGGCGCGATGCGGCTGGACACGAAGTAGATTTGCTGAAACCTACGGGTTTGCAATTCGATATTTATGAGATAAAATCTACCCAAACGATTGCCTCGGAGCATTTCAAAGGGTTAGCGTATCTTGAAAACATCGCGCCGGAAGCAGTAGGGGAGAAGACGCTGATTTATAGCGGGCTGGATGATCAGAAACGGACGGAGTATTCGGTGAAGGGGTGGCGGTCGGTTTGATCGTTATCTTAGCTTCTCATTTTTCACTCTAACCAAATCATAAACCTGTATTCCATTGGCACTTGCGTAATCAGATAGCTCGGAATCGGAAGTGATAAAAAGCTGGCAGTTTTGAGCTTCACTAAGTAGCAGCGCATCGGTCAATCCGAAGTTGAAGAATTCATAACCACCCGTTATTTTCGCGGAGGGGAGATACTTCTCAGTGGCTGACGCTATAAGAGCAACTATATTGGTTATGTAGGA
>NZ_JBGSXF010000585.1:0-2885 GCF_041751555.1 Persicitalea sp.
GACGAAAATTCCAACCCGCTGGCCAACATCAATCCGAATGACATCGAATCGATCGACGTCCTGAAAGACGCGGCTTCTACCGCCATTTACGGAGCACGCGCCGCGAATGGCGTGGTACTGATCACGACCAAAAGGGGCAGCACGGGCAAAGCACAAATCAGCTACTCGGGCTACTACGGCATCCAGAACCCCACCCGCAAGATTCCGCCGCCGATGAACGCGACGCAGTTTGCCGAAAACATGAACCGGGCTTTTACCGCCGCGGGTCAGGAGGCGCCTTTCCCCAATCCACAATCGTTGGGCAAAGGCACCGACTGGATGGCGGCGGGTACCCAACAGGGCAATGTGATGGATCATCAACTGTCTATTTCCGGCGGATCGGCCAAGAGCCGGTACTATATTTCGACCAACTACTTCAAGAATGACGGGATCATGCTCAAGACCTATTTTGAGCGGATGTCGTTGCGGATCAATACCGATAACCAGATTGCCAAGAAAATCAAGGTAGGTAATAGTCTGATGCTTTCACGGGTCAATCAGCGTAACAACGGGGCTGGCAACCGAACTTTTATTCACGGAGCCTTCACTAACCTCTACCAGGGCGTCCCGACACAGCTCATTTATAATGAAGACGGCTCCTACGCGGGCCCCACCGACCCACGCCTGGAAAGACGGGGCAACTTCGTGGCGGATGCCCTCCGCGTAACGCAAAAAGACGAATCATACGACCTTATCGCCAATCTGTACGGCGAGTATGAACCCATCAAAAACTTAAAATTCAGGACAAGCTTCTCAACGAATCTCGTCTTTGGGAATCAGTACTCCTTTAATCCCAGTTGGTCGTACGGCCTCGTCAATTCCGCCGGACTGTCGAGTGTGTCGGCTGGCAACAGCAACTCTCGGCAATGGATTTTTGAAAATACCCTGAGCTATAACAAAAGCTTTGGTAAGCACAACCTTAGCGGGCTACTAGGAACTACGGCCCTGGATATTTTCTTCCGCTCGGGCTTTCAGAGCGGCACGTACGACACCGATGCTTTCACCGAAGTCGATTCGGGCAGTATGAAAAGCAGTAATTCATCTACCAATTCGTCGCAGGAGTCGCTGGCTTCGGTGTTCGGCCGGGTGATTTATGACTACGCCGACAAGTACCTTCTGACAATGAATATTCGCCGCGATGGTTCATCGAAATTCGGTCCGAACCAAAAGTTCGGGGTCTTTCCGTCAGTGTCGGCGGGCTGGCGGATTTCGGAGGAAAGCTTTTTCCCGAAGAATGGATTTATGGATGACCTCAAACTCAGAGTGGGCTGGGGGCAAGTCGGCTCCGATGCAATCGGTAATTTCCGGTACCTGGCACGGGTGCAGTCTGGCTATAACTATGCTTTTGGCAACCAGACGGGTATTACCTCGTTGGGAGCAGCCCTGGGCGATTTGGGCAATCCAGACATCAAGTGGGAAACCGTCACCGAGTACAACGTTGGTTTGGAAACTACCCTCTTAAATGGGGCGATGAACTTCTCGGCTGAGTACTTCAACCGAACCCGCACCGACATGCTCCTTACCCTGGATTTGCCCGGTGTGTCGGGCCTGAGAACGATCACCCAAAATACGGGAGAATTCAACAATAAGGGTTTGGAGTTCAGCATAGGCTACCAGAAGGGATCCGGTGATTTCAGGTATAGTCTCAACGCCAACCTAACCACTTACGACAACGAAGTGGTTTCGTTGGGAGCCAGGGGAGATATCTTTCCCTTCAATTACTCAGGATCGGGCGGCACGACGCTTATCCGCGTGGGTCAACCGCTGGGCGTTTTTTATGGCTTGACGACCGAGGGCATCTTCCAAACCCAGGCCGAGGTGGACGCTGCCAACTCCATCGATGGTAATGCGGCCACGCCGTATCAGGTGGCCAGAACGGGTCCCGGCGATTTTAAATACAAAGACCTGAACGGCGATGGCCGGATTAACGATGCTGACAAGTCGATCATCGGCAACCCCAATCCTAAGTTTACCTATGGCCTGGGGGGCAACTTTGCCTACAAGCGCTTCGATATGAATTTCCAGTTTTTTGGCGTGCAGGGCAACGACATCATGAACGTGGCCCGCTCAATCCTGGAATCGTCGGGACGGGCCTTCAATAAGTCCTCGACCGTGGTGAACGCCTGGAATGGTCCCGGAACCAGCAACTCCATCCCCCGCCCCATCGTCACTGACCCCAACTCCAACACGCGCCTCAGTTCGCACCTGGTGGAAGACGGTTCCTACCTGCGTTTGAAAAATATTCAGTTGGCTTATTCACTTCCGGTCAAAGGCATCAACAAACTACAGGTGTACGTGGCGATGCAGAACGCCTTCGTCCTGACCAAATTCACGGGCATCGACCCGGAGGTTGGGCTAGACAACAACAATAGCGCCGTGGCGGGGATCTACCAGGACCTCTACCCACAGGTAAGAACGACCTCACTGGGTGTGCGGTGCAATTTCTAAACCTTTCAAAATCAAGAGTCATGACCAAATCAAAAGCATATCTGATCGCCGCAGGCCTTGCCCTGCTGACGGGCTGCAGCGAGGATTTCGTGAACAAAGAGTTCACTAACGGAATCGTCGAGGAAAACTTCTATAAATCGGCCAAAGACGCCGAGCAGGCCCTCACCGGGGTTTACGATCCGCTCAGCCGAAAGGGCGTGTACCGCGAGTCGGCCATTGTGCTGGGCGAGTGCCCTTCGGATAACATTGACGAGCAAACGGGCGACAACGGCGATTACGGGTTCCACTATAAGGCTATCAGCGACTATCGCTGGATACCCGACAACCCCTTTATTTCGTCGCGTTGGTACGACTGCTACGCCGGAATTTTTCGGGCAAATACTTTTTTGGGAAAGGTA
>NZ_JBGSXF010000586.1:0-7511 GCF_041751555.1 Persicitalea sp.
CCCGTCACGCCGAGCAGCGTTTGGGAAGGTTCGCCGTCGCGGATGCCCCGCACGAGTTGCTCGATGGCCTGGGGCTGGTCGCCGGTGGGGACGTATTCGGAAGTGAGTTCGAAATTCATGGAGAAGTTGGGAAAAGGCGTATGGGGCGTAACAATGCTTTCGGGGGGAATGGTTCGGGCGGAAAGGAATGATTTTTATTTTGTTATTTTTGTAAAAAAAGCAATTACAAAATGGATGTTCAGTCGCAGCAAATTCTGGAAAAACTCTCCATGTCGCGTTCGACCCTGGCGGAACGTTACCCCATTAAAAGATTGGCTCTGTTTGGTTCTTACGCCCGCGACGAGGCTAGTGCGGACAGTGACATCGACGTGCTGGTGGAGTTCAGTCGGCCTGTGGGCTTTCAGTTTTTCGATTTAGCTCTGGAGCTGGAAAGTCTGCTTGGCCATTCTGTCGATCTCGTGTCACGAAATGGCATCAAACCAGCTTACTATGCTGCCATTGAATCCGATTTGATCGATGTCTAAGCGAGATTCGGGTCTGCTCCTAGCTGACATTTTGCTGGCTATCAGTAAAATTAAAGACTACACCGAAGGATTGGATTTCGATGGATTCATGGCCGACTCGAAAACGGTAGATGCCGTCGAGCGAAATTTTGAAATAATTGGTGAGGCAGCTAACCAATTCCCCAAATCTCTACAAGAAGCCAATCCGGCTATTGCATGGCACAGTGTGGTTAGCTTCCGCAATCGACTTATTCACGGGTACTTTGGCGTTGACTACCAAATTCTGTGGTACGTCATCCAGAATGATTTGCCGGATTTGGAAAACAAATTCTCGGCTATCAAGCTTTAACTTCCTCCGTAAAAGAATCCACAATCCTTTGATCAACAAACTCACTACCTTTTTCTTCCGCTTCGCTGCCCTGTCAGTCTGGGCTTTATTCATAACAAGCTGCGCCGTTAGGAAAACCGCCAACCTCACTTATCAGGCCGCCACCACCCAATTCCCCGAACAGAAACTAGACGTGTACGCGCCACGCAAGGTCAAATCGCCACGCCCAGTGCTGGTCTTTATTCATGGCGGTAACTGGAACTCAGGACGGAAGGAACAGTATTGGGCAATGGGACGCAATTTTGCGCGGAAGGGCGTCGTCACTGTCGTCATCGACTACCCGCTAAGTCCGGCAGCAAACTACGACGAGATGGCGACGGCTTCTGCCAAAGCGGTGCAGTGGACGGTGGAGAATATCGGGAAGTACGGCGGCGATACTGGCCGGCTGTTCTTGTCGGGACATTCAGCAGGCGGGCATTTGGCTGCGTTGATTGGGCTGGATGATGAGTATTTTGAAGAACTTTCTATGCCGAACCCCACAGCAGGATTGGTGCTTATCGACGCCGCCGGGTTGGATATGTACAACTACCTATTGGAGAAAAAATACGGGTCCGACCATACTTACATGAGTACTTTTACGGATGATTCTGCCAACTGGAAAAAGGCTTCGCCGAGGTACTTTCTCAAAGAAAATATGCCGCCAATGCTGATTTACCGGGGCGGTGAAACCTACGAATCTATCAGGAAAAGTACCGAAGCTTTTATGGGTGATTACCGGAAATTCGTTCCTGAGCCGCGCTATAAAATCTTGAAAGGTAAGAAGCACGTGCCGATGATCGTGCAGTTCTTTTTTCCGTGGAACCGGCATTTTTCGGAGATAGTGAAGTTTGTGGAAAAGGGAGAGAAAGGGTAGGAGGGGACCCCTTCAACCGCTTGGGGTGACAAAAAAAGAGGGAAGAAGAAATGAGTGCTCAAGTTAATTACCTCTTCGTCTATGGCACATTGATGCAGGGATTTGAGAATCCTTTTGCAACCAAGCTGCGAGCGGGAAGTGATTTTGTCGAAAAAGGTTGTTTTTTGGGAAATCTGTATCGCGTGGACTGGTATCCTGGCGCCATCTACGAGCCCGAAAGCAAGACGCTTGTCTGGGGAGAGGTCTATCGGCTTTTCGATTTTGAAAAACTCATCACCGAACTGGATGTGTACGAAGGTTTAGGGGAAGACGAAACGACCAGCCAGTATTTGCGTCGGCGGGTTTCGGTGCTGCTTGATAATGGACAGGAACTTATTTGCTGGACGTATATCTATAACCAATCGACTGATAACCTGCTGCTTATCGAAGGGGGGAGATTCAGAGCCGTAGAGTGAGGTTTAAACGATTTCGATGCCGTGCTTGATTACCTCCCCCAAAACGACGGCATCGTCGAAAGCTTTCTCGATCAGAATTGGCTCGATGCGGGTGTCGACTTTCTTACGTAACTGCCACAGCAGCGGGCTCACCGAGAAGTAATCGCCCTTAACCCGGTCGACCACCACGGCCACGTCGATGTTACCCTCACCGGCGTAGTTTTCGCTGGCGCAGGCTCCGTAGAGGTACACGCTCTCGAGCTGGAAGTGATCCTGCAACAAAAGACGATACGCCCTGACTTTGTCAATCGCTTCTCCCCGGTTCATTTTCACTTCACTTTTTGAAAATCGCATAACTGTCTTTGTAGAAAGAGATTGAATATCTGGTAAACAAACATTCAATCTCATCATTCATCACTCACAATTCATCATTCTCTTAGTTCGCCCGCCGAACCGATCCTGCTCCTGAACTGCTGGAACGCACCTGGCTGACGCTACCCGAATAACGAATGCTGCTCGCTCCGCTGGCATCGGCTTGTAGCGCCGAACTGGCTACGACCGAAGCCTTACTGGCCCCTGAAGCGTCGATGTTTGCTTCTTTGACGGGAAAGTCTTTGCCGTCGAACGTCGAGGCACCGGACATTTCGCCTTCCAGATTATCACCCCGGCCTATGAGAACCAGTCGCGAAGCACCGGAAAGATCCACGAAAACTTTATCCGCCGTGAAGTCCATTTCTACGCGAGAAGCGCCCGAGACGTCGATATTCATGCCGCGTCCGCCGCGGAAGCCTTTGACTTTGGCATTGCAGGCACCCGAGAAATTCACACCGTCCAGGTCAGGCATCGTAATTTCTACGCGAACACTCTCGCGGCTTTTGCGCCACGAGTTATTCCTGTAGCCGATGTGCAGCCTGCCCCGGCTCACGCCGTAATCCAGGTCGTCGAGATCGTCTTCTTTGCCCGTGACCGTCACGCGGTAGCTGCTGCCCCGCTCGACGTCGATTTTGAAGGCACTGCCCAGGTCGAGTTTCGAGAAGTCCGATACTTTTAGGGTACGGGTGCGCTCGGGGCCTTTGCTCTGCGCGGAGCAGGACGTCGCTACAAATAGGAGGAAACAAAAAGGGAGTAATTTTTTCATGAGTTGATTTATTTTTGGTAAAAGGGTTAAGAGGTTATTCTGTCCAAGAGATGCACGAAGCCGTTGAAATGTTGCTTCAGCCCTTGGTTTTTATTGACACTAGTCGATTTTACTCGCGCCAATGGACGTTTTGCTCATGCGCCGCACTTTGCCCATTTCGGCTCTGCTGGCCCCGACAGCACGTACGTCGGCTTCATCCATTTCCATATCGGTGGCGTCCAGTTTGCAGGCCCCGGTCAGGGATATTTTTGCCGTGCGAGCGCGGCCTTTCAGGGTAGTATTCGAGGCTCCCGTTGCTTCCAGTTCCAGGCGGTCGGCCCGGATGTCGAATTCAGACTCGACGGCCCCCGATAACTCCGCATACAAGCGATCCAGGTTTTGGAAACCCGAGACGCGGGCTTTGCTAGCCCCCGAAAGCTTCAAATCCCGCAGGTCGGGCATCGTTATTTGTAAGCCGATCCTTTCATTGTCGATGTCGAAAATACTGGGATCATCCTTTTTCCTGACCAACAGTCTGCCATCCTCCACCGATACAGTGAGTCTTTCCACATCTTCGCGATCACCGTCGGCGGTGACAGCGAAACGGTCGCCCTGCCGGAGGTCGATGGCGTAGGCACCACCAATTTCAATTTTCTGAAAATTACGAACGTCGAATTCTTTTACGAAATCACCGCGCTCCCCCAATGACAACGCACCAAGGATATCACCCCTATCGCCATCGTACTCGTCCTGGCCATTTTCGCTGTCTCCTTTCTCCTGGCGGTACTTTTCGGGCAGGTTCAGGCAGACCAGCCCGGAGTCGCGTTTGACGGCCCAGCGGAGTTTCCGCCAGTCTTCGCGGTCGCCACTACGGTCGAGTTCGCGGTATTGATCCCTTACTTCCCAGTTGGAAATTTTACGGTAAAAGAAATTACGCGTCATCACGAACGGGCGGTCGTAGGGCATAAGTAATCGCAGCCGAACTTCCTGGTCACGAAACTTACCGCCGGGGGCCAGCGTGGGTTCTTCATCGAAGCGCAGCACCGAGTCTTTCTGCACGATGCGGTAGCTCAGATCCATCGCGTTGCGTCGGGCATCCTCCGTCGAGCGACCTCGGGCCGTGGTTTCTCTTTCCACCTGAATGCTATCACCTGCGTACCCCTCGATCATCAGTCTAACGTCCCAATTATTGCCGTTTTCTGCGTCATTGTCGTACTCGTCCAGCAGCGGCGTGCCGTACACAGCGTAGCGGTCGGTTTGCTGAACCTCACCCCGGCGGGCGAAATTGCGCTGATACAGGGTACCCGTTGTGGCCACACCGATGATGCCCACAACCCACAACCCGGCCAAGGTTAGCCATAATGTGCCGCTCGCCACGCGACGGTTGGCGATGAGGGTAAGCCCCAGCAGCAGTATTACCAGAAAGGGAATTCCTACCAGCAGGGCGATAGAAAATATCAGGGTGGAGGGTGCTTCATTCAAAAGTAGCAACGGCGGAATGTCATTGAAGGGTACCATATCGCGCATGGTCATTCCGACACTACCGCCCACGAGCAACCCCAGCAAGGCGGCGGCTCCCACGGCTACCAGTACTGCTCCGATCACTATCCGTAGGATGGGGCCGATGCCTTTCAGCAACTTGCCCAAACCGCTAATGATGACCGCAATGGCGCGGAACGGAAACAACAATAGCCGCGTCAGGCCGGATTCGCCCGTGGTGGGCGATTCTTCGAGATTCAGGCCACGTTTGATATTGGTTTCGATATTGGTGAGGGTGATAGGTTCGCCCTGCATTTCCATTTTTTCGGTGAGCGTGTTGGCCGAAGGTGAAATAACCCATAGCACGATATAAATCAGAAAACCCGTACCGAAAAAGAAAACCGTAAGTACCCATACGAATCGTACGACACCGATATCTACCCCAAAATAAGAAGCCACGCCCGCTGCCACGCCACCCACTACCTTGCGGTCGGGGTCGCGGTAAAATTTCTTAATGCTCTTGTCCTCCTCCAGCGCGTTAGAACCGGGAAAGGCGATCCACATCGCGATGTAAATCAGCACTGTCAGGCCGCTTAGTGACCCGGCTAGATCGTCGCTGCCGTTCATCATGCCGCTGCCAATCGGGAGGCCGACCACCAGTACCAGAAACGCCAGCCGCACCCATATTGGATCCACAGTAAAGTAGTGGGCGATGCCCGATGCCACCCCGCCAACTAGTTTGCGGCGCAGATCGCGGTACAGGCGGCGCGGGGTCGAAGCATCCGATGCTTCTACGCCCAAATTCGCTCCACCGGGTGCAAAGCGAGGTGGGTCAGGGTTTGGTAAAGGTGGCCCGAGGGGCACCCGCCGGGAAGAGTCGGACTCTGGGCGACTGGAGGCTGCCTGCAGCGGCTCGGTGAGCAGGTCTTCAGCCTGATCAATGGCCTCGAAGTCGGCTACGGTACCCATTGCGGCAATGAGTTCATCCACGTTTTCGAGCGAGATGACTTGCTTATTTTCAGCTTTTTGCTTGGCGATGAAGCGCTCGGCGATGCGGCCTTCGATGTCGGAGAGAATTTCCTTACTATCGGCAAAGGACGAGAAATACCGCTGCACCGAGCCGAGGTAGTCGCGGAGTTTCTCGTATCCGTCTTCCTCGATATGGAAAACGACGCCGCCGATGTTGATACTGATGGTCTTTTTCATGGGAATGTTAATCGAATGTCTGAAGAAAGTTTAGGTCAAGCGTTTTTAGTGGTATCGGCGGTCGCCTCGGTTTTCTTGATAATCATCTGCACCGAATCGGCCAGGCCGAGCCAGGTACTTTGCATAGCTTCCAGAAACTCCCGGCCTTCGTCGGTCAGTACGTAATACTTGCGGGGCGGTCCCGACGACGACTCGACCCATTTGTAATCCAAAAGTCCGGCATTCTTGAGCCGGGTTAGCAGTGGGTAGAGCGTACCTTCCACTACCATGATACGGGCGGAAGTGAGCTCGTCGAGCATGTCGGAAGCGTACACCTCGCCGCGCGAAATGACGTGCAGAATGCAGAATTCCAGGATTCCCTTCCGCATCTGCACCTGGGCGTTTTCAACTTTCATAATTTTTCATGATTTGGGTATGCTTGCGCACGGGGTTAATCCTATATTCTTTTACTTTTTCTTGGCTAATAGATGCAAACGCATTTCTCCACTTGCAACACGACAAAGGTATGGAAAGGTACTTTGCTATGCAAGGTACTTGGTATTTTTGAAGAGAGGCTTAATGATGAATGGCGGGATAGCCGGGACGAATGGTTATTTTTGTAGGATAGCCATTTTCAGAGAATGTTTGAACAACAAAAAATGACCACACCCACCATCATAATTATCGCCGCCATGAGCGAAAACCATTGCGTTGGCCAGGACGGCCACCTACCCTGGAAACTACCTGACGAATGGGAGTACTTCAAAAAAACGACCGACGGTAAGCCTTTCCTGATCGCCCGAAAAAGCTATGAATCGCCCGATGGGCTGTATTCCAGCTACCGCAACGTGGTCGTAAGTTCGCGCGACGACCTGGCGCTAGACCACCAGCCCGCCGAGCAGGCGCGTAGTGTGGAAGGAGCGCTGGAAAGCTTGCAAAATGAAGACGAGGTTTTTGTTTTGGGCGGAGTGAGCCTTTTCGAAGAAATGCTGCCGCGCGCGGACAAGCTGTACTTGACTACAGTACACGCGACTATCGAAGGCGATGCGTACTTTCCGGAAATCGATTGGGCGGACTGGAAGGAAATTTATTCAGATCATCACGAGGTGGACGAGCGTCATGCGTACGCTTTTTCGATGAAGCGGTTTATGCGAACTAGGTAGGGGTGGTGAACACGCAGGTTCGCAGGTGCGCCTGTTCTGCCCTACGAGTTGCGGACCATCGTCTTCTCCACCTTCACCAACCATAGCAATCCTACGACCCCAGAAAGCACCGTTCCGACCATGATCGCCAGCTTGGCGCTGCTTTGTTGGACTGCGTCCGGGAAGGAAAGGCTGGCGATGAAGATAGACATCGTGAAGCCGATACCCGCCGTAAAGCCCAAGCCAAAAATGTGCCGCCATTTCAGCCCGGCGGGTAGTTTGGCCCCACCGGACTTGACGACGCCCCAGGAAAACAGCACGATACCCAGCGGTTTTCCCAGAAATAACCCCGCCACGATCCCCAAACTTAATGGCAATGTCAGCAAAGCGGACACGTCCCCGGCCAGGAC
>NZ_JBGSXF010000587.1:0-4868 GCF_041751555.1 Persicitalea sp.
CTTGACGCTCCTTCTGCCTCTACTCTGGAAGCTGTCAAGCCTGCTTACAAGTCGGCCTATCTGAGTTATCAAGCCGTTTCGGTGGCTTATTTCGGTCCGGCTTCGGCCCTGTTGCTCAATAACTACCTCAACACTTTTCCGGCGGCGCCGGGAAAGATCGAAAAAGCCATTACCTCAGGTACTTATAACTTTGAACTACCGGTGGTCAACGATAGCATTCAGGGCTTTCCGGCCTTGGACTACCTATTGTTTGGACCCAATTCGGTAGAAAAATTTTCGGACACCGACGCCCCGGCCCGTAAGAAATACGTTCGGGATGTCCTGGTACGCATGAAAACGTTGGCAGCCAACACCACGACGCAGTGGAACGGCGGCTACCGAACTACCTTCGTCAACTCGCTCAAAACCGATGTGGGTAGTTCCATCGGATTTCTGGTCAACCAGTTTGCCTACGAAATGGATGTCTTGAAAGGACCCCGTATCGGCTGGCCCTTCGGGAAGTTATCAAATGGCCGGGTGTTTGCCGATAAGTCGGAAGGCTATTACTCGGGCCTCACCCGCGAGCTGGCCTCGGCCAACCTGACCAGCTTGCGGAAGTACTTCGCGGGCAGCAACGGCGATGGAATCGCTGATTACCTGGTATTGCTTAAAAAGGAAGCTCTTGCCAAGCAAGTACTTACCCAATTCGACGTCGCCATTGCCGCCATCGACGCCATTCCGCAACCTATGGCTGAGTCTTTTTCCAAAAATCCGGCCCAAATCGAGGAGGCTTACCGACAAGTACAACGACTACTGACAATGATCAAAACGGACGTGGCGTCAGCTACTTCGGTGCAGATTACCTACATCGACAACGATGGCGATTAAGTGGCCCGACGGTAGTCGTTCGGTAGCTATCGCTCCGCTGGCTACGTTCAGGATCACATTTGGTCTGCTGATGTTCGTGAGCCTGATTCGTTTTTGGGCGCGGGGTTGGATTACCGAGATGTACGTCAAGCCTTCATTCCATTTCACCTATTGGGGTTTTGGATGGGTGCAGCCGCTAAGTGACGGCGGAATGCACCTGCTTTTCCTGGTGCTGATCGTAGCCGCGTTGCTTGTGGCAATAGGGCTGTTCTACCGCCCGGCCATCGTCGTTTTTTTCCTCGGCTTCGCCTACGTGGAACTGATCGACGTCACGACTTATCTCAACCACTACTACTTCATCAGCCTGGTGGCTTTCCTGCTGGCGTGGCTACCCGCCAACCGGGATTATTCCCTCGATGCGCGTTTCGATTGGGTGTCGCGGCGTACGCTAACGCCACTCTGGACAATCGGAATTCTGCGTTTTCAGATGGCACTGGTCTATATTTTTGCCGGACTGGCCAAACTCGACGCCGATTGGCTGCTACGGGCCGAACCGATGAAAACCTGGCTTCCCGCCAAAAGCCACCTTCCGCTGATTGGGCCGTTGATGTACGAAGAATGGGTGGCCTACCTGTTCTCCTGGTTCGGGGCGGGTTACGATTTATTCATTGTCTTTTTTTTATTAAACAGCAAGACCCGCCCCGCTGCCTACGTATTTGTCCTGCTGTTTCATGGCGCTACCGCCCTGTTTTTTCCGGCCATCGGGATGTTTCCCTACGTGATGATTTTCAGCAGTTTAATCTTTTTTTCGGGAGATTTTCACACCCGGCTGCTGTCATTTTTTTCTTCCAAAACAGACCTGACGACTTCTGAACCCTACCGCTTTACCTACCAAAATACCTTGACCGCTCTGGCTGCGGTGTACCTGCTTTTCCAACTTTTGTTTCCGCTGCGTTTTCTGCTTTATCCGGGAAAACTATTTTGGACCGAGCAAGGGTACCGTTTTTCGTGGCGTGTGATGCTCATGGAAAAAGCCGGAGCCGCGTACTTTACGGTGAAGGATGCGACCGAAAAAAAGTCCTATGTAGTGGACAACAGGAAGTACCTTACTAAACTTCAGGAAACAATGATGAGTACCCAACCCGATTTGATCCTGAACTACGCCTCTTTTCTTGCTGGGGTATTCAGGAAAAAAGGGATGGCGGAACCCAAGGTGTTTGCCGAGGTATATGTTACCCTCAACGGCGCACCTTCCCGGCTGTTCATCGACTCCACGGTGAACCTGGCGGCTAAAAAAGTGAGTTGGCGACCTTACGACTGGGTATTGCCCTACGAAAATAAAATGCAATGATTCGAAAGTCTATCCTGCTAAGTTTTTCTTGTCTGTTTGTCACGCTGGCTTTTGGTCAAAAAGTCCTGTCTGTGGAGGGCACGGTGCGGGAAGGTACCGAGGCCATTCCTGGTGCCATCGTGCGGCTGTATCCGGCCGAGGCGATTGAAATCAGCAACGACAACGGCTTTTTTCGCTTCGGGCGGCTCACGCCGGGACAGTATCGACTGGAAGTGAGCTTATTGGGGTATAAACCTTACTCAGACACGCTGACCGTCACTAACCAGGGTTTGCGGCTCGATATTCAATTGGAAGAAGCAGTGAATCTGTTGACTAGGGAAGTCATAGTGTATGGGCAAAATACCGAAACCATTTCCGGCAAGTTGAACGATGTCTCGGGAACGGCGATTTACGCCAGTAAAAAGACCGAACTAATCAACGTCCGCAACCTGAATGCCAATCTCGCGACCAACAACACCCGCCAGATTTACGCCCGCATTCCCGGCCTGAATATCTGGGAATACGACCGGGGCGGACTGCAACTGGGCATCGGGGGCCGCGGACTGAGTCCCAACCGTTCTTCCAATTTCAACATTCGTCAAAATGGCTACGACATCAGCGCCGACGCGTTGGGGTACCCCGAAAGCTACTATACGCCCTCGGCGGAGGCGCTCGACAAGATCGAAATCATCCGGGGAGCGGCCAGTTTGCAGTACGGGCCGCAGTTTGGCGGGCTGGTCAATTTCGTCATGCGGCGCGGGCCGCGCAATAAGCCCGTCGAATTTACCTCGCGGCAAACGGGCGGTTCTTTTGGCTTTTTCAACTCGTTCAACAGTCTGGGCGGTACGGTGGCTAAGGACAAGCTCAACTACTATGCCTTTTTCCAGTACAAACGCGGCGATAGCTGGCGGCCCAACAGCCACTATACCCAGCAAAACGGGTACTTGCACCTGGCCTACGACCTCAGCCCGAAACTCAAAATCACCGGCGAATACACCCGGATGAACTACCTGGCGCAGCAGCCCGGCGGCCTCACCGACGCCCAATTTGCGGAAGACGCCTCGGTATCAGTGCGGGCCAGAAACTGGTTCCAGGTGGACTGGAACCTGGCGAGCCTGAACTTTGACTATATCATAAAAGAAGGGACCCGCCTCAACTGGCGCAGCTACACTTTGCAGGGCAGTCGCGAGGCGATTGGCGCGCTGACCTACATCAACCGCCCCGATTTCGGTGTCAACCGCGACTACATGGTCGATCGGTACAGCAACTTTGGCAGCGAATTGCGGTTCATTCACCAATATAAGTTGGGCAATCAAATCGACCAGACCTTCCTGATCGGAACGCGACTTTACAAAGGACTCACCGTGCGGAAGCAGGGCGATGGCAACAACGGCGACGGTCCCGATTTTGCGTTTCTCGACGCCGAACCTAACAAATCCAGTTTCCGCTTTCCCGGCGACAACCTGGCTTTTTTTGCCGAGAATATTTTTCGGTTGAATAAAAATTGGAGCGTTACGCCGGGCGCGCGTTTCGAGTTCATCGACACGAAAGCCACGGGCTTCTATTTCGAGCAAAACAAGTTTATCCCAAACGAGAAAATCTTTGAAACCCGCGCCAATCCGCGGACCTTCCTCCTGCTGGGCATCGGGACAAGCTGGAAATTCGACAAAGGAGCAGAGCTATACGCGAACATCTCGCAAAACTACCGATCGATCAACTTTAACGACATCCGGGTAGCCAACACCAACGCGCGGGTCGATCCCAACCTCACGGACGAGACGGGATTCAACGTCGATGTGGGGCTGCGGGGTACTTTCGAAAACTGGCTCTACGCGGACGTAAGCTTGTTTTATTTGAAATATAACGACCGGATTGGCTCCATTTTCTCGACCGATAGTAGTTTCATGACCTATCGTCTGCGCACCAATGTGTCGGACAGCCGCAATCTGGGCCTGGAAGTACTGCTCGACGGCGACATTCTCCGAGCCATCAGCCACGGAAAATCGAAGTACAAGCTGAATCTATACGCGAGTTTGTCGCTGATCGACGCCCGCTACGTCAACACCAAAAACACAGCCATTGCCAACAAGCTGGTCGAGAACGTGCCGCCCGTCTTGCTACGCACCGGACTAAGCGCGGGTACTCAGCGGTTCAATCTGACGTATCAGTTGGCCTATCAAACCAAACAGTACTCCGACGCCACCAACACCGAGCAAACCCCCACCGCTGTGGATGGAGCAATCCCGGCTTTTTCGGTCATGGATCTGAGCGCGAGCTACAACTGGCGGGTGTTCACGCTGTACGCGGGCGTGAACAATCTGGCCAATACCAGGTACTTCACCCGCCGTGCCGATGGCTACCCCGGCCCCGGCATCCTGCCCGCCGATAAGCGGAATTTCTACCTGACGGTACAATTCAAGATTTGATCTTTTGCTTTTACCTGATCAAAGATTCGTGTTGGGTTGGCATTTATGAATAAACAACTCTACGCTTTAATAACCCCTTCGTCTTGAAGTTGCCTGACCACTTTTTCAAGCGACCTTTCCGCAAAAGCCAGAATGGTACCCACGGGATTTGGACCAAGGGAATTTGGCAGAATCGAGCCATCGAGTACCAGGAAATTTTCGTACCCGAACACCCGCCCATAAGTATCCACCACCCCCTTTGAAACATCTTCGCCCATAGGAACGCC
>NZ_JBGSXF010000588.1:0-4533 GCF_041751555.1 Persicitalea sp.
CAAACTCAAAACCTTCAAAGGGGTTATAAGGGTAGATCAGGAAGGCATGGAGAAAGTCCACGCTAAACCACCCGTTATCAAAGACATAGCCAAGCTGGTGAGCAAATACTATCCGGGAGAAAAATACCAAGAGAATGATAAGGAGACTTGGAAATTACGCTTGCTCGACGACAACTATCGGTCAATCAAAACCGAGGTAGCCCAACTCATCAAACTCGAATATGAGGAATTTCAAGCAGAACTCAAACCATGATTTCTTTCTAAGAAAATAGACATTTGATATTATTTTATTCTAATTTTAGGCCATCAGTAGCATACACACTAAATAGCACTTAGCTCAATCTTTCTGAAATAATGACCTCTAATCCTGAAATCCACCGGAAACTTGATGAAATATACTCCGAGCAGGAAGCCGTAGCCTTCTTCAACAAGCTCGTTTTCTCATTATGCCTCCAGCTTATCGTAGCTGCCAAAAGAGAAAGGGGAGAGCTGACTGCGGAAGAAGCTGATCAGATGTCGAAGAAGCCTAGTGAGAAGATGCTGTTGGAGCCTTATGGCCTTAGTTATATTCAGTACAGGGCATTGAAAGATGGTAAGGGCACGGCCGCGAATATCATGACTTTCAAACGAGCCGTCGAGAGGAACGGCTATGATTTTGACAAACTCTACTACTCGGAGGAACTGGTGAATCTCGCACTTTCAAAACTGGAAGAGATAAGAAAGCAGAATCAAACACTAAGTTCAATCAGCGGCCGGGGAGCCGATAGTTGATGAGATTATTTTGCTGAGTTTTCGATCAAAGACGCCCGCAAGGCGTCTTTTCTTTTTATAAAGTCTTCGTATAAAGTGAGATAGGGTAGGGGGTCCACTGCCGTACCGTTTATACTGATGGTGTAGTGGACATGTACACCAGTCGCTTTACCGGAACTTCCCATCAGTCCCAATACCTCCCCAATTCTCACCGTCTCCCCTTGTTTGACATAGATGGTGCCTAAGTGGCCATAGCCAGTCGTATAACCATTGGCGTGGTTTACCTCTACCGTCAGTCCTAATCCCTTCTTACTTCTCGCAAAAATAACTCGGCCATTCGCCGTGGCGTAAACAAATTGGAAGCCTCGCCGGCATACCAGATCAATTCCTAGATGTGGTTTGTGAATCCCGTCGATTGGATGTAGCCGCATGCCAAAAAGTGAGGAAATCCGTGGCGATTCTCCGACCTGTAGTGGACTAATACTTGGTATGTCCTTCAAGAAATTATAGTTCGTCTTTCCCAGTTCCTGCTCCAATTGAACGGGATTGTCGGGTTGCGCCACTTCCCAAGACTTTTCGGTATCCCGTCGCTCAACGGCATTCTGTACACTCGAAAGCGGGCTTTTCGCCTTAGGTAACTGTGCCAAGACAGTCGTGGAGAACGTCAGAAAGCAAATTATCCTCAAACCAGAGTCCATAGACGTCTTTCATTATGATGAGTTTGAAAATAAAATTAATAATTAAAATTTAATATTATCTATTTTTTATTTAAAATTGCACGGACAAAGAAATATGACTTGAACAAAGCAGTAGATATGAGAGCAGGAAAGGACATTAAAAGAATAGTGCAGAGCTATCAAGGCGTCGATTTCGCCCAAGTAGAAGGGGTTTTATCGAACGATGCAGAAACCAGAGCGATTCTTTCGGAAAAGGCTGTTCAGGACGATCTGATGAGAGGGGAAGTGATTCAGGTTAAGCATACTTCCAAAGATGAGGTCGGTAATCCTAGACACATTTTTGGATTCAAGCTACTCCACTTGAATCGGCAAGCCGACGCCGACCAACCCGTTTTGCAAATTGATCTTTCGGGACGTCCACTGAATTCTAGCCATGCGAATAGGTTAGGAGTACAATCGTTGACAGCCAAGCCAGGGTACACCCAGGAAATTCAGACAGCCTTATCGAAAAGCACTAATGGCAATAGCTCTGAGTACGAAAATGAGGTAAAGGAGATTTCCGACGTAATGAGTCAAAAAATCTCCCCCCTTGCCAAGGCAATTGAACTCAAGAGAAGCCTGGCCAACATTGCCGACTGGTATTTTGAGAGCGACTTCCACAAGCGGAGAGAGTTTCTAGCCAAAACGGAATCGCTTTTCACGCTTGGCTACAGACAGGGTACACTCATCAAAAGCCCTCAGGCTGGTGCCTACAGTACGCACATTCGCGAACAACAAATCCCACTTTCTGATCTTCCCACTAACCATAAGGGGGTGCCTATAAGAGAAAGGCAGGTCGAAAAGCTTCTTTCCGGCCAAAGCATTACGGTGATAGCCGATCCAGGTACCGAAGCCGAAGGAATGCCCGAAGCCAGGGTCAAATTCAATCCCATTTCGGGTAATCTCATGGAAATAGGGGAGGGGCAGCCTCGGCTTTCGCTTGCTGACCAGCCGAAGAAGAATCTCGAAACCGAAACGTCTTTCGTAAAGCGACGGATATAAGGCTTACCGAGAGGGATTCCACTACCAGCTTTTCAACCTACTTCTATGAAAATCAAGAACGAAAATCAGTGTCCACTTTCTGTGGATTACATTCTTCGAACCTACGGTGAAGATGCTCTGGAGCCGTGCTGCATTGTCACGGACGAAGAAGATGAGGAGATGATTCTAATTCCAAAAATGAGGGAGGCTATGCCCGCTGAGGCATGGTTCGATTTGCCCCAGGAATTCCGGCTCTTCGTACTCAGAGCTTTTTACGAAAGCCTTTGAGGCGGAGACATGGCCATCAAACCATATCCTGATATAATTCCCTCGTCATTCCAAACTCGTCTTTCACCATGAACGAACCCATCAATTTCGTAGATAATGATAAAGTTGAGCTGTTCAACCAGTTGAACGCCAATAATGTACGCTACATGGCCTTCGGTAGCTTCTCGATCAACGCATACGAACAAGCACGAACTGACAGCACCATTAAACTCTGGATCGATCCGGCCCAGGGTAACATTGCCCGGCTGAATACTGCACTCCGGGAATCGGGTCGTAACCCGGTTGATACGGAGGTGAACCTCGAAAATAAAAAGCCCCTGAAATCTGAATCGGGAATCTCTACCAGGGACAGCTTAGGCGTCGATTTCTACCCTGCTGTCAATGGTTTCCAGGTTACGGATTTTGCTAAGGTGTACGACCGTAAAGCGGTAATCAAAGCGCATGAATTCGCCAGCAGTACCACCGATCGGGCCTTGCTGATTGATCATATGTCGATTCCAGACTTGTACCACAATGTCGGAAACACCATCGGTAAAGCCAAAGAATACAATCTGGATGTCTTATTCAAGGCTGCTTCGGCCTTTGCTGTACCCGGTCAGAAAATCGCAGAACCTTCCACCTACCTTGTTATGGATGCCAAAAACAAACCCGAACCAGTCGTAAAATTTTCCAAGCCCAAGAAATTCACACCAAATTACCAGAGAAAGGATTTTGCCCAAATCCGGCAAGAACTGGATATGGAATTAGTGCTTGAGCATTATGGATACCAGATGAGCTCAAAATCCAAGCCCAAAGATAAATGGCGTATTTACAAATCCGGCATCGAAGGAGATAGCCAGCGCTTAGCGGTAATGAACAATTCCAACAGTGGGTTTAAAGGCTTTGTGGATCTCAATAACACAGCATTTAAGGGGGATGTCTTCACATTCATCAAGTACAGAGAAGGAGAATATAAAAATGCCTTCAAGGTGGTTGATCAAATACTCGGTAGCCCGGATTACAGGGAAAAGGCGGCCCAGCTTCAACCCATAGCCCCTGCCTCGCCAAAACAGTATTTGAATGACGAGAAGCTTCGCCAATCCGACCTGATTGAAGAGTACAACCTGACGCTCTTGCCAGAAAATCAGCCAAATTATCTGACAGAAAAGCGGTTTATTTCATTGGAGGCGCTATTTTCCCCGGAATTTAAAAACCAGGTTTTGGCGTCCAAAAAGGAAGAGCATACAAATATTGTCTTTCCGCTGACCTCGGAGAAGGGGAATATTCTGTCGATGGATATCAGAAATGAGAATTTTAAGAGTTTTCCGCCTGGTCAGAAGGGAGATGCCATCTGGAAGAGTAATGAACACGCCCAGTTAACCGTAGAAAAAGAGGTATTGGTAGGCGATTCAAAAATTCGATTGGATAAAGAAACCAAAGGGATTGTGTCCAAATCAAACGGCAAATTAACCTTTCATACTGTCCATCCTACCGAAGGAAATTTATCGGTTGAAATCGAAAAGTCAGACTTTAAAATAATAACTAATCGGATCATGATCTCGGAATCTCCGATCGATTCCATATCGTACCATATACTTTCCCCACCCGTTAAAGGCGAGTATCGACAGTACATTTCGTCGGCGGGCAATCCGTCCCACCAGCAAATGGAGCAGGTTGGCAAAATAATTAAGGCCAATCCACAAGCCCAATTTGTGATTGGGATGGATGGTAATATGCCGGGAAACCGTTTTGCAATTAATTTGCTAGCCACCGAACACCCACAGCGGGACAATCGCTTCGCGATACTCCCGCATGTGGT
>NZ_JBGSXF010000589.1:0-3763 GCF_041751555.1 Persicitalea sp.
ACGACTGGTACAGAAAGTAGATATTGAGAAAATATAGTATTGTTCCCATCGATGCGTACAGATACACCTGCTTCACTTTAATACTGGGATCGATCTTACCTCTCGAGCCAATCGAATAGAGAATCAGCAAAAAGAAGACAACAATCTTAGTAATGAGCGGGTGAAGGAAAAGGTCGTAGCGCTCGTTGAGCCGGATCAATATTAGATTGAGAAGCGCATTAGGGTTGAATGAACCAAATGAGGGTATGCCTGTAAACAGATCATTGCTGTACCAGTAATGATGTAGGAATGTGAGCAGTAGCGCAACCGAAAGCAACAAGTCAACTCCCTTTGCTCGTCCCTCCTTCTCAGCATGAGTAGCCGCCATTTGAAATAAAATTATAGATTATTAATTTTCAAATATATAATTTTATTTCAATCTTTGGAAACAAATTCATCATCAACGTAAAAAGCTCAAATTGGAGCGTAGGTTAAATGGACAAAAAAGTTTCTGTTTTGATACCACTAATGCTGTTTGCGACCGTTGGCTGCCAATACCGAGGATTTACGGGGAAACGGCCTAAAAATGATGAAGTGTTACAGTATATGAGCGTTTTAGGAACAATAGACGACGCAAATAGGCTAGAAACCAAACGCCTGGAATACTTGATTCCTCCAACTTTTAGCCATGCAGATGGAGACGCTCTTGGGAATCATTCAAAGATGGCTATCCGTGAATCCTTGGAAAAGACTGACACGGCTGAAGTGGGAGTACTAGTACCCAGCCAGTTTTCAGTTTCAAAGATCATTTCGGCCCAAGAACAGCAAAGGGCTATGGAAGAAGAGGCGGACGAGAAATTATACAGAACTCAGTCTGATCCCGCCTACTATGAAAACACCAAGCGTGCATTTCAGGCGGAATACAAGCGGCGGATGGGGGCTAAAGGCTTGAATTGATATAGGGATAGGGCAACTAGATTCGAGTGAGGCTCGCATAGCCTACTTTTACTAATGCTAAGGTTCTCCAACCTTCCTGTACCTGAATTCAAACCCGTTGTTGATCGTAATCACGCCTTGATTGAAAAGTAGCGGAACACTGCCCATCGGAGTCACCGCGTAATAGTAGCTGCCTTCCGATTCGTATTTGAGGGGATAGGTGGTACCGTTGTTATAACGCATAAATAACCCTCCATCTTTTTCAGTAACGGTAAAGGTCACCACCTTAGTCTCGGTAGTAGCTGGACGCCCCTCTCTCGGGATCCTCTCCCATGTACCCAAATATTCCACCGTGCGGTTATCACCACCTTGTCCCGCGCTATTTTTGGAATCACAAGATACTAGCGTCATCAATATCAGTAAAATGACGCTGCAATATTTCAATCGGTTGAGCATAATTTGACGATCAGTATAGGAATAAGAAATTGCTTTTTCGCAATAGATAAAGCATTTATGTTCCTAAATATTGTTTCCAGCAATCATTTTTTAACCGTGAAGACCACATTTGAAAGTGACACCGTGTCACTTTCAAAACCTATTCCAGCACGCTCAGAAGCTGATTTGCCTTTTCAATCAGCAGTTTTAACGTTTCCTTTTTGGAAAGGTCTTCTTTCAGGAGGTCTCTTAGCCCTATTTGGAGTTTCGTGGCTTCACTGTCCGCTCCCCTGTAATCCTCTTTTACGAATTTGACTAACTCTGAATCTGAATCAGGCTGTGCTTTCTGGTCTCCTTTCGCCGAGACTACTTCAGACTCCAAATTCATCACCCCTTCAATTAGGGAAGCAATTGTTCCAGATTTCTTCTTGTCAGAATCGTCAGGCTTTTCTTTCAAATCGTCCAGACTCTTGAACGCTTTCGGCATTTTTTCCAAAACCGAATTCAGTTCATCAATGGATTCAATTGGTTTTGTGGGTTTCTTCTTAGCCAATGCTTTTACAGCACCTCGTGGTACTTGAGTTTGGCCCGATAGCACCTCCTGCTTTAATTTGGGTGACAGTTCATCTATTCCTTTGGCAAAGCCCGCATCCCTCTTTATCGTTCGTGGGCTGACGTTGTACTCCTCGGCCAGTTTCTCGGCGACATTTACATCTCGTCCGGATTTATTTCCCTCTTTCATCTTATTATACCTCAGTCCGCGGAGGTAGGATGCTTGCTCTGGGGTCAAGTTTCGTCGTCCTAGCTGGTAGTTGATCATGTAATCCCGGACGGTTTCCATGTCGACAAAGCTTTCGATATTGATCCTGTAGTCGAGTCCATGCTTTTCCGCCAGATCGTGTCTGTTATGGCCGTCGATGAGTACATACACTTTGGAATCATCGGCCATTCCATCCAATAATTGATTTGAAGCGCTTTTTGAATCCAGTCCGCTTCTGACCACGGTCGGCGTTGTTTCCCAAATCGTAAGTGGATCTTTGATGCCGTTGGCGAGCAGATTCGATTCCAATTGTTCCTTCTCTTCTTGTTTGAGCGGAGGAATGAGGCTTCGCAGTTCAGGAAGCACGATCAGATTTGACTTGATGAAAACCTCCTGCTGGAACATGGGTTTTTTCATGTCGGCAGTCTTTTCTTTTAACTTATCGAGCGGGCTAGTTTTGGCCATGATCTTATTGGAGTTTGAGGAGTTCGGTTGCCAGGGACTTGTACTGATTCCATGGGACGGAAGCGGGATCGCTGGTGAATAGGTCCTCCTTGGCTACCTGTGATTCCTTCACCGCTTTGGATTGACTGATGATCGTATCGAACACGTGGATTCCCTGAAAAGAATTTTTGATGTGTTCCATCATGTCGGCGTGGAGATTGAGCCGCTTGTCTATCATTGTGAAAACAAACCCTTTGATATTCAGGCTCGGGTTGGCAAAGGTGCGGATGTCGGAAATATGGTTTAGCAGGTTGGCGACCCCATGATAGGCGGATGCTTCGGCCTGGATGGGTACGATGCAGTCGCTCGAGGCCACCAGGGAGCAAGTTGTACAAATCCCGAGGCTGGGCGGACAGTCGATGAGAATGTAATCGTATTGATCCTTGATCGCGTTGAGTTTAATGGTTAATCTTCTCTCTGAGCCAATAGAATTCATCAAGTCGCTTTCACGCGCAGCCATGCGGATGTCAGACGGTGCCAAAAACAGGTTGTCTGCAATGGGTAGCACAGGTATCTCAGCATCGGACAGTAGGCTATCAATGATCTGGGTCTCCGGCTCATGAATATTGTAGCATTGAGAGAGGTTGCCCTGAGAATCCATGTCGATCATGAGTACTCGCAGCCCATACAGGCTGAGTGCCTTCGCCAGATTTATGACTGTGGTAGTTTTCCCTACTCCTCCTTTGTGGTTGACTATGGAAAGGATATGCGCGGGATTTGCACCGTTGTCGAAATTATCGGAATATCCGTACTGACGTAGTACTTCTTCGATAGCGGGCAGATGCTTTTTGGGAATATTGGCTGCATTTGCTAAAAGAGCTTTTGAAAGCGTTTGGGGAGGTATGCCCGCTTCCTTCTCTAACGGCGGAATTTTGAGGCCTGGCCGTGAACGGATAAAATCGACGATCTTCTCCCGAGTAATCATTGGGTTAGACATATTTAACTCTAAACTTTATGACACAAATGTAATAAAGAGGTTTTTCTATCCAATCTAATTCTGAAATATTTTGGCGAAAGTGACACGGTGTCACTTTCAAAGTGCATTTCGGGCAAACTAGCGGGCTTTGCTACCACTCACTCGTTGCTTTCATCTTACTTTTGGACGCAGACGCAATTCCGATTTCTGGCCTGCTACCTGAACTTCCTCAT
>NZ_JBGSXF010000590.1:0-17403 GCF_041751555.1 Persicitalea sp.
CGTGATGCCTTCGTGCGAAAGTGCCTCCTGTAATCCAACTTCCATGTCGGCCAGCCAGTCGGAAAGGGGGATTTGGCTTTGTTGCCAGTCGGCCAAAATCTGCCGGGTGGCGATGCGACTGAGTTGGGCTTGTCCCATCCCTACCGCGCTGAAAATACCCGCTTCGTTGGGGATAATGACTTTTTCAATGTGCAGTAATTCTGCCAATTGGCAGCCGTGCAAGCCGCCTGCGCCGCCAAAGGTCATCAGCGCATATTCTGCCGGATCGACGCCTTTACTGACCGAAATTTTACGAATTCCTTCCGCCATTTTTTCATTGGCGATCCGCTCCAAGCCTGTAAGTACTTCCTGACCACTGAGGTTGTTGCCCGTCTTGAAGGTGATTTCATCGATGAGTTTCTGCAAAGCATCGAAAGCATTTTCGGCGCTAATCGGAATCTCGAATTGACTGGTATCTAGTTTTCCCAACAACAAATTGACGTCCGTAATCGTCAGCGGCCCGCCCGCTCCGTAGCAAGCCGGTCCTGGCTCGGCCCCCGCGCTTTGCGGACCGACGCGCAGGGTGTAGCCATCGTACCAGCAGACCGAGCCTCCCCCGGCGGCCACCGTTTCGATGGCGAAACTGGGGTTCAGCATCTCGTAACCTTCGATTTGGGTCAGGTAGCTGAGGATTGGACGCCCGTCGATGCGGGCCGTATCCGTACTGGTGCCACCCATGTCGAAGGTTAGGATTTTTTCAAAACCCAATTGCTGCGCCAGCCGCGTCGCGGCGATCATGCCTCCGGCTGGGCCGCTCAACAGACTATCTTTGGCGTGGTAATTCTGGCTCTTGACCAAACCTCCCGCGCTGGTCATCACCTGTATGGCGACATTTTTCAGGCTCTTTTGAATGCTATTCAAATAGCTCCCGATAATAGGCGAGAGGTAGGCGTCGATCGCCGCCGTTTGGGTGCGGCGCAGATAATGGATCTGGGGGAAGAGCGCTACCGCTGAGGAAACGGGTAGTTCGCTGTTGTGCCGGAGGTAGTCGGCGATGAGGTTTTCGTGCGTAGGATTGCGGTAAGAATTAAGCAGGGAAAGACCGACCGACGAGAACTCGCCGTCATCCAGATATTCCAGAAGCCGCTCCAACTCAACAGGAGCCAGGGCACCCAGCACCTTGCCCGACGAATCCAGCCGTTCTTCCACTTCAAAAACATCCGAGTACAAAGGAATTGGCTCGGGGATGTTTAATTGAAAAAGGTGCGGTCGTTGCTGCGTCCCGATTCTCAGCAAATCCTTGAACCCCTTCGTGACGACGAGCAAACTTTTCGCTCCCTTCTTTTCCAGGAGCGCGTTGGTACCTTTGGTAGTGCCTATGCGTAACTGGATTTTAGGAAAAGGCAGACCGAGTTTAGTTTTGGTTATAAGCCGGATTGCTAATACGGGCGCTTCCTCCTCACTGGTGAGGTCGAAATCTACATTGGATAAAGCCGGAATATTTTCTTCCAGCGTAAGAATGTGGTTGCGGTAATCGATGGCCAGCAGTTTTGTGCTGACTTCCCGTGAGGGAATGTTGAGCGTATAGCCTTCCAACAGTGGGCTGTCGTAGTTCCAGGGTGCCTCGAAACTGTAATTGTAAGGATCGATCTTTCGGATAATCCGCCCCCGCAGGCTACCGCTGCTCAGTACCTTGACCCGGTGGGTTTCGCCCCTGGGATCATGGGCGATGCAGTCCGTAAACGTGCCGCCCGTGTCGATATGAATATGCCAGGTACCTTGATTTGCCACCAGTCGAGGGAAGTTGGTATTTACAAAAAAGGAATTTCCCGGCTTATTTACCCGCCGAAATCAGGTTGGCAAACAGACGGTAGGCCCCCGGTACTCCGGCGGGCAGTTCACGGAAGAAGGAAATGCCCGTATAAATGTAAATTCCCTTACCGTATTTGGTGTAAATCAACCCACCTTTTTGCTCCTCCTCACCGGGGTCTTTACTGGCCAGGACGGGCGTGTAGTTTTTTTCGTAATCCGAAGCGAAATATAAGCCGCGTTCTTGAATCCAGCCCTCGAAATCTTTTTGGGTGATTTTGTTAGGCTTGTTCAATAGCGGGTCGGAGGGATTCAGAAATTTGATGGCGGCGGTCTCGTCGGTCACGCGGTTGCGGCTGATGTCGAAAGGGTAGGGGCCCATGTTCTCGACTTTCAGACCGTTGCTCAGGAAACCGTTGCGTGCAGTGGCGTACTGCACCACCATCGTGCCGCCATTCTTGACGTAGTCCATGAGTTTTTGTTGGTAAAAACCCAGTCGGTCCTCGGTATTGTAGGCACGAACGCCCACTACAATGGCATCGTAAACACTCAGCTCTTTGCCCAACTCCTTTTCGTCCAGCATCGTGACCTGCGCCCCAATCTGGCGTAAGGCGGCGGGTACCTCGTCCCCGGCTCCGGCGATATAGCCAATCTTCCTGGCCAAATTCTCAATATTCAGTTTAACAAGTTCCGTCTCGGCGGGCGGGAAGAGTGTTTGCGTGGGAATGTGCCTAAACTCGACGCTCCGCAGGCTGTTTGAGAAAGTACCTCGGTCGGTCGTCACTTGAACCTTCAACTTCCCCTCGCTGTCGCCCGCAGGGGGCGTTACCTTTACATTCAGCACTTTTTCTTCGTACTTATCTTTGGTAGCAAAATCGATTTGCGCGGGTTCGATTTTCCAGCCTTTGGGCATATCGAAAGTGATTTTTCCCTTCATGTTAGACTCGTTGGCTTTCAACAACAAATCGACTGACTTAGGCTGCTGATCGGCGAAGACGAAAACCTGCTCGGAAAGATTGACCGTCACCGCCGGGCGCAACTCAAACGGGCGGTAAATCTCACCCTCCGACGGATCGACCGATTTGTATTTCCAGGGCGAGGTAAAAATAAACGTGGAACCTTCGATGAAGAAAGTGAAGGCGGTTTCGAGTTCCGGCGCGTTCCCGGGTCTTCCCACCGATTCGGGGTCGTCGAATTGAAATACTTTTCTATTCTTGATGGGTTTGCGCAACCAATATGGCTGCGATACGGGCAGATTTTTCGGGATGGCTACCGTTTTCTTGAATTGCAAAGCCTCGAATGTATTCAGCGAAACATTTAAGGTACTGTCGAAGCTCGCGCCCATCATTTTGATGCCTTTTAATGTGACGGGCGTCGCCGAGCGATTGACAACTTTCACCTCGACCATCGCCTTGCCGCCGGGCGAGGCGGAATAGTCGGTCGGGTTGGTCTCGAACCATAGTCCCAGGCATTCCTGAATTAATTGCTGTACTTCGTCTTTTTTCTTTTTTACGTAAAAATCTTTGGTGTCCAACTTTTCCAATTCCTTGTGGATGGTCACCAGAGCCGGAACGGAAGCACTAGGCTTCGTCAAATCGAAATCCGAGATAGCCTGTTGAATCAGCTGACTGAGCTTGCCGCTGTCTTTTACCCGATTCCAACTCAAATCCACGCCATCGAAGAGGTCGTCCTTCGCAGGTTTGCCATCCACGTGCAGCATGAAATCTTTCCGCAAATTGATATTAGGCGCCGAACCAAAGCCCTGCGTCTTGTGCATCGAGCGACTGGAAGACGCAATTTCGCTGTACGACTTGCCCAGAATGGGGTTGTATCCACTCAAATCCACTTCCACGTAGCTGCCGCCGTCGCTTGGGGCATTGTTCTGGAAACCTCGCGAGTAAGTGTTCCAGACGATGCGCTCAGGCTGCCAGACCTTCACGGTTTTCAGTTGTTCAGGATATTTGGTAGGATCACCGCTGATCTTGAATGCCTCGTGCGCCAGGTAAGCCGAAGAATTGTGGTGGCCGTGACCTGCCCGCTCGTCGGGCGGAAAGCGCGTAACCAGCACATCGGGGCGGTACTTACGAATAAGATAAACCACATCACCCAGAATCAGGTCTTTGCCCCAAAAGTCCAGCGTTTCCTCGCGGGTTTTGGAATAGCCGAAATCATAAGCGTGGGTAAACAATTGTTGCGCCCCGTCGGTGCGGCGGGCGGCGAGTAATTCCTGGGTGCGAATAATACCGATGTACTCACCCTGCTCGGAACCGATGAGGTTTTGGCCGCCGTCGCCACGTGTAAGTGCTAAGTAGTAAGTACTTACAAGCTTATCTTTGGCTAGATATGCCAACAGCAAACTATTCTCGTCATCGGGGTGGGCGGCGATGTGCATTGCGCTACCGAGGACATTGAGTTTTTTTAAATTGAGGAAAATTTCGCCGGAAGTGGGGTTGGGGGCTTGCGCAAAAAGAGAATTGTTCAGGCAGGCCAAGCAAAGAAAGAGGGCAAATATTTTTTTCATGTAAAATTTTAGATTGTGCAAATGGCAAACTACCCTCAAAGATAGTCGGTTCAAACGGCTTGCGCCAAATTATCCAGCAATCGGAGCAATTAATACTACTCTTTTGAATTTGCTTGGGCAAGTGCGGGCCAAACCGCTATATTTGCCCGATTTTTCACTACCAAAACCAATTTCTAACTTAGAATGGATAGTATTATGTACCTGGTTCCTGCCTTCGGAGTGGTGGGATTACTTTACACCGCGTGGCGATTCAGTTGGGTCTCCAAGCAACCCGCCGGTAACGCCGAAATGCAGCGGCTTTCGGGCTACATTGCCGACGGAGCCATCGCCTTTTTAAAAGCCGAATGGAAAGTTCTGGCCCTGTTCGCCCTGCCTACGGCGGCTCTGCTGTTTTGGCTGGGTTCCGACGAAGGTACGCCCGAGCGTCCCATCCACTCGTCTCCCCTTATTGCGGTCGCTTTTTTGATCGGGGCCGTTTTCTCGGCCTTTGCGGGTTACATCGGCATGATTATCGCCACAAAAGCCAATGTGCGCACCGCCGAGGCGGCACGCTCTTCGCTTGCTAAGGCTTTGCAGGTATCGTTTACGGGCGGTTCCGTAATGGGTATGGGCGTGGCGGGTCTCGCCGTACTGGGCCTGGGCGGACTGTTCATTATATTATACCAAACCTTCGCCGCTGGCCTGCCATTGAATTCTGAGGAAATGCGGAAGGCGATCGAAGTACTGGCTGGCTTCTCGCTTGGCGCAGAATCCATCGCGCTTTTTGCCCGCGTGGGTGGCGGTATCTACACCAAAGCCGCCGACGTCGGAGCCGACCTGGTTGGTAAAGTCGAAGCCGGAATCCCCGAAGACGACGTGCGGAACCCCGCTACTATCGCCGACAACGTAGGCGACAACGTGGGTGACGTAGCTGGTATGGGTGCCGACCTTTTCGGTTCTTACGTGGCGACGATTTTGGCCACAATGGTATTGGGTCAGGAAATTGACGTGGCCTCTACCGATGCGTATGGTGGCTACTCTCCCGTACTGCTTCCGATGATGATTGCTGCCGTGGGTCTGTTGGCCTCGTTGGTATCTACATTCTTCGTGCGCATCAGCAAGGAAACGTCTTCCGTGCAAAATGCTTTGAACCTGGGCAACTGGGCTTCGGTAATCATTACTTTTATTGCTTCGTATTTTCTGGTAAAGGGCATTCTGCCCGAAACGCTCAACCTGCGCGGCTTTGAATTCACGGCCAACGGCGTGTTCTATGCCATCGTGACGGGTCTTGTGGTAGGCGCGCTGATGTCGATCATTACGGAGTATTATACCGCTATGGGCAAGCGTCCCGTCAACTCAATCATTGAGAAATCAGGTACGGGCCACGCAACCAACATCATAGGCGGACTCGCTGTGGGTATGGAATCTACGGTATTGCCGATTTTGGTTCTTGCCGCCGGTATTATCCTGTCCTATAAATTCGCCGGACTGTATGGTGTGTCCATTGCTGCCGCAGGTATGATGGCGACTACTGCCATGCAATTGGCCATCGATGCCTTCGGACCTATTGCTGATAACGCGGGCGGTATCGCTGAGATGTCGCAATTGCCACCCGAAGTGCGTGAGCGCACCGACAACCTCGACGCTGTGGGTAATACCACCGCCGCTACGGGTAAAGGCTTCGCCATTGCTTCTGCTGCCCTGACATCGTTGGCACTATTCGCTGCTTTCGTGGGCATCGCGGGCATTCGCGCCATCGACATTTACAAAGCTGACGTGCTGGCCGGGCTGTTTGTCGGCGGCATGATCCCGTTCATTTTTAGTGCGCTGTGTATTTCAGCGGTGGGTAAAGCTGCGATGGAAATGGTGAACGAAGTTCGTCGCCAATTCCGTGAGATTCCCGGCATCATGGAGTACGAGGCCGAGCCCGAATATGAAAAGTGCGTGGCTATTTCCACGCAAGCCTCTTTACGGCAGATGATTCTGCCCGGTGCCATTGCCCTCATTACGCCAGTATTGATCGGCTTCACAATGGGACCTGAGGTTCTGGGTGGTCTGTTAGCGGGTGTGACTGTCTCCGGCGTGTTGATGGGTATTTTCCAGTCCAACGCGGGTGGAGCCTGGGACAACGCCAAGAAGTCATTCGAGAAAGGTGTTCTGATCGATGGCGCGATGTATTATAAGGGTTCCGATCCTCACAAAGCGTCGGTGACGGGCGATACTGTTGGTGATCCTTTCAAAGATACTTCCGGTCCTTCGATGAACATTTTGATTAAACTAATGTCGATCGTATCGCTGGTAATTGCACCATACATCGCAGTCATTTCCAATGACATCGACAATGTGATCGAAGAACCCGCTGTGGAAGTGCTGCCCATCGACGGCAGCATGACGCCGACGGATGTGTACGAACTGGAAAACGGCTTGAAGATGAATATTGCCCGCGATGGTAGTCCTGTGGAAAGCAACTTGGTGGATTTTATCCGTTCCGATCGTCCAGTCGATAAGACGACCTGGTTCGATTTCGATCGCCTGCTTTTTGAAACCGGGAAGGAAACTTTGAAGCCGGAATCACAGGAGCAACTGGGGAACATCGCTGAAATTTTGAAAGCTTACCCAAGTGTGAATGCCAAGTTGGGCGGCTACACCGACAACACGGGCGATCCCGATATGAACATGAAGCTATCGGCGGATCGCGCTGCTTCGGTGAAGCAGTCGCTGGTCAATATGGGAATCGACGCCTCTCGCCTGGAGTCGGAGGGCTACGGCGAACAGTATCCCGTGGCTTCCAACGATACGGAAGCGGGCCGCGCGCAGAATCGCCGGACTTCGATTCGGGTGACGAAGAAATAGAGAGCAGGATAAATTACAGGGAAGCCGCGCAGCGATCTGTGCGGCTTTTTTTATTACTTCAAAACTTTGTCATCGACCCAGAGAGGGGGAATAATTCCTCACGTATTATTCCCTTCAACTATCTGTAATGAACTATATGGTCAAGAAAATACTGCTGTTATTGGGGTCCATATTCTTGGCTTATCAAAGCTATACTTTGTTGAGTCTGGCGGATCAATTCAATACAAACTCGTGGGGATTGATAATTTTCGTTGCCTGGATACTCAACCTTATCATAACAGGAATATTCGCGTTAGCGGGCTTTGCTCTTGCAACGCAAAAGCTATTGCCTGAATCCTATTACAAAATAAGTCATCCAGCGAAATTGACGAAAGTATATAAATATTTGGGAGTCGATTTTTTCAGGAAAGCACTCCTGGCCACTCTTTGGAAGGATAAGAAACAAAGGAAGAAATATTTCAACGGTAAGAAACAGGGTATTGCAAACCTATCGGAGCAAACAATGAAGTCTGAGTTTGGGCATTTGCTGCCTTTCGTAGTAATTGTCGTTGTGAGTGTATACCTGATAATGATCGGTAAAAGCAGATTGGGTGTTGCTTCGATGATTATTAACCTAATTGGTAATCTGTACCCGGTTATTCTCCAAAGACATCATCGAATGAGAATCCAGAATATAGGAAAGTGGTCAGCTAAGAATGCCTGACTCAGCTTTTTTTGAAACGATAGATGGGATTCTTTTCTACAAACTCATCCCGCCATCGACAAAAATGTTCTGTCCGGTGATAAATCTGCCAGCATCAGAACAGAGCAACAGCGCCATCGCCGCGCAGTCGATGGGATCGCCGATGCCGCCCATAGGGGTAGTCATCCGCTGATCGATGCGCTCATCCACATCGGGAACAGGTTCGTCCAGACGAGGGGTGCCGATGACACCGGGCGCAAGGTTGTTGACCGTTACGCCTTGGTCGGCCACTTGCATCGCAATGTTCTTGACCATATTGTCTACCGCCGACTTGGTAGCGGCGTACACGATCATAGCCGGATGCGGCTTTTCCTGCTGAACGCTGCCAATAGTCAGCACGCGGCCCCAGCCTCGCTCGAGCATTTTGGGGATAAATTCCTGAAACAAAAAAAGGGTAGATTTGAAGTTAGTATTGACTTGAAAGTCGAAGTCTTGCTCCGCCATTGTTAACCAATCTTTGGCTACCTGCACCGAAGCGTTGACCACGAGAATGTCGGGCAGTTTTTTCTTTTGGCCAAGCTGTTTACGAAGTTTTTGGGCGGCGTCCGATTGGGAGAAATCCGACGAAAAGATGTGTGCCTTACCTCCATTTTTTTTCACTTCTTCCGCCACTCCTTCGGCCTGTTTTCGGTCCTTATGATAAAGGAGAATTACCTCAGCACCGTATTCGGCCAGTCCCAGCGCGATTCCCTTACCAATTCCCTGACTGGCGCCCGTCACTAAGGCTATTTTTCCTGATAAATCGAATTGATCTGTCAGCATGTGGATTTGTGTTGTGTTTTTGAAAAACTCAACAATTCAAAAAAGCTGTGCCTACAAAACAAAAATGCCGACCAAAGGTCGGCACGTTTGCATCTATTAGCCATGAAAAATAAACTTATTCAGCAGCCGGCGTTTCACCACCTTCGGTGTTCTCGCCAGCTTCGGCCGCTGCAGCTGCTGCTTCTTCAGCTTCTTCCTCTTCAAGAGTCAAGCCGCCACCGCGCAACGCGCGTGGTACGTCAACAGAAACCACAGGTACCGCTTTTTGGGAAAGGATGGTAAAACCTTCCTCAGCTATGGCCGCCACCTTCATGGATTTACCCAATTCGAGAGTGCTGACATTCAGTTCAATATAATCTGGAATGTCGCCGGCCATACCTTGTACGCGCAATTTACGCAATTTTTGGTTAAGTTTCCCACCATTGGTTACGCCTTTTGCGACGCCAATCAATTTAATGGGTACATCCACCTTCACTTCCTTGCCAGGCAGAATCTCCAGAAAGTCTGCGTGGAGCAGCGAATCGTTCACCGGGTGAAACTGGGTTTCCTGCAAAACAGCCTGGTATTCGTCGCCTTCAATATTTAACGTTATTTCGAAAACGTCGCCCGAAGTCAACAGCTCGCGGAACAACATGTTCGGCGCGTAAAAATGGTGTTGGGCGTCGCCGCCGTATAGCACACCAGGCACGTAGCCTTGGCCACGCAGGTCCTGGGAATGCTTTCTACCGAGATTCGCTCTTCGATACCCTACAATCTCTAACTTTTTCATACTTGATTAAAAAAAATGAACTTGAAATTTACTGATTATTTAAGAAAAGGGAGCTAACAGATTCGTGGTCACGGATACGGCCGATCGCTTTTGCGAATAAGGGCGCAACCGAAATTACTTTTATTTTCTTGCCTTCCTGACGCAAAGGCATTGTGTCGGTCACGATTAATTCTTCGAGAGCCGAGTTTTCGATGTTTTCGTAGGCTTTTCCCGACATGATTGCGTGGGTACATACCGCCCGAACGGATTTTGCCCCTTTTTCAAGAATGATTTCGGCGGCTTTGCAAAGCGTACCGCCCGTATCGATCATATCGTCGAAGAGAACGACATTGGCACCTTCCACGTCGCCGATGATCTGCATGGAAGCAATTTCGTTGGCCCGCTTACGGTATTTGTCGCATATAACCATATCAGCGCTAAGAAATTTGGCGAAATTACGCGCCCGCGCCGCACCGCCGACATCGGGCGAAGCAACCAGCAAATTGTCCAGTTTGAGGGCTTCAACGTAAGGCACAAAGATTGAAATAGCTTCCAGATTGTCCACCGGAAAATCGAAAAATCCCTGGATTTGTCCGGCGTGCAGGTCGATGGTCATCAGACGGTCGGCTCCCGAAGCTGTGAGCAGGTTGGCAATGAGTTTTGCGGCAATCGATACGCGGGGTTTGTCCTTTCTGTCTTGCCGGGCATAGCCGAAATAGGGGAGTACCAGCGTCACGTTATGCGCCGAAGCGCGCCGAGCGGCGTCGGCCATTAGCAATAATTCCAACAAGTTGTCGCCCGGAGGCGGGGTGGACTGAATCAGGAATACATCACAGCCCCGGACCGACTCGTCATACGCCGGTGAAATCTCCCCGTCGCTAAACTGACGGCAGGTGTAGCCGCCCAACGGACGGCCATATTCCTTAGCAATCTGCTCGGCAAGATGAGTAGAATAGGTTCCGGAAAATATCTTGACGGTATTAATAGCGGCCATGAAATCAAAAAGTTGCGCAAAAGTAGGAAAAAAAGCTTGGCTTTTGGCGGTCTGCGATCGGCATTGAGCTTTTTATTTTTTCAAAGTTTTGGTTTATAGTAATTTATATTTCTGATTTGATAGTTTTTTTAAAGAGTAAATAAACCATAAAAGCCGAAATCAAACCGATCATGCCGCCTACAATAACGTCTAAGGGATAATGTACTCCCACGTAGATGCGACTATATGAATAGACTACAGCCCATAGGAAGAACCACTTGATCCCAATGAGGTGCTTGGTGGGCAACAGATTCACGATCATGGCAATGCCAAAACCAGTAGAGGCGTGAGAGGAGACAAAACCGTAGGCTCCGCCACAACCACTCACCAGATGCACCAAACTCGCGATCGCCGGATCGTGGCAAGGGCGAGGACGCATGAAATAAGGTTTGAAAAGCGCGGAAGCGATTTGGTCAGAAAGTAGTACCACCGCAAGAATACAAAGAATATAGCCAACTGCCTGCAGTTTGAACTTTGAAACAATTGAATATAGTAGCAGTAAATACAGCGGTATCCAAGTCAGTTTATTGGTAACGACCTTCATAAATACATCCCAGAAAGGGCTATGCTGAGCATTTAACCACAAAAACACTTCTTGGTCAAAATGGGTGATATTTCCCATTAACTCATTCACGCTCCGTATCCGAGAGCTTGTCGCATCCGGCTGATGGTTTGCCGGGCCACCACGCGGGCTTTTTCTTCACCCTCTTCCAATTTGGTTTCCAGTGCTTTTCGGTCGTTCATGTAGTAATCGAAGACTTCGCGGGGTTCTTTGAATTTTTGCAAAATCACTTCGTGCAATGCTTTCTTGGCGTGACCGTATCCGTAACCGCCGCGCTCATAGTTGCCCCGCATCTCGGCGGTTTGTTCGTCTGTCGCGATGAGTGAATATAATTGATAGGTAATATCGATGTCAGGATTTTTTGGGTCTTCCAATGCGGTGGAGTCCGATAGGATCTTTTTAACTACTTTCATCAGGTCTTTTTCTCCCACAAAAATGTCGAGGTAGTTCCCATAAGACTTGCTCATTTTCTGACCATCGATGCCAGGAATTACCATCAACTTTTCGTCTATTCGCGACTCGGGCAATACTAGAATTTCACTACCCACCTGCGCGTTGACTGCCGCGGCAATATCCTTTGTCATTTCAAGATGCTGCTTCTGATCTTTGCCGACCGGAACGATATTCGCGTCATATAAGAGGATGTCGGCGGCCTGCAAAACGGGGTAGGTAAAGAGTCCCGCGTTGACATCCGAAAGTTTTTCTGACTTATCCTTAAATGAATGGGCGTTAGCCAGCATCGGATAGGGTGTGAAGCAATTGAGGTACCAAGCCATTTCGGTGTGTTCCGGCACCCGCGATTGCCGCCAAAAAACATTGCGGTCGGTGTCGAACCCAAAGGCGAGCCAAGTGGATGCTATGGCGCGCACATATTCCTCGCGCAAATTGCCGTCCTTGATCGTAATGAGTGAGTGCAGATCGGCGATGAAGAAGAAAGAATCATTGTCCGGGTCGCGGGATAATTCGATGGCGGGCTGAATCGCGCCCAGAATGTTGCCGAGATGCGGGCGACCGCTGCTTTGGATGCCGGTGAGGACTCTCATTTAGTGATGAGTGATAAATTATTAATTATGAACGATGAATGTTGGACTCCGCAATTAATTTTTTCTGATAGGAAATCTATCGGTGTGAAGTTTTTGGTTGAGCGTCCAGGATTGGTAATGCTAACGGCAAAATTCGGTAAATTGGGGCGGAAAATAAGGGGGAACTCGAAAATTGCGATAAACCTCTGCCAGATAACGATTCCCAAACTACCAATCGTAGAGACGCGATAAATCGCTTCTGTCAGGCGTCAACCATCGCCAAATCAAGATTTACCAAAATGCTTTCAAAAAATACTCTCCAGTTTCTCCTCGATTTATCCAAAAACAACAACCGCGACTGGTTTCTTGAAAACCGCAAACGGTACGATACCGCGAAAGCGGATTTTACCAAACTTACTGAAAAGGTGCTGAATGAGGTGAGCAAATTTGAAGAATTGGGCAAAACCCAGCCCAAAGACTGTGTCTTTCGCATCAACCGCAACCTCCGCTTTACCAGAGATAAACGACCTTACAAAAATAATTTCAGTATGGCAATCGGCCCAGGCGGGCGGCATTCGGGGCGGATCGACTACTATTTGCAAATTCAGCCGGGCGACCAGTCGTTTCTGGGCGCGGGCATGTGGAGTCCAACGGCCGAGCAATTAGCCAAGTACCGCCAGGAAGTAGACTACAACGCCGCCGAACTCAAAAAAATCATCGAAAATGAGACCTTCAGAAATTATTTCCCTGAAATCCACGGCGCGACGTTGAAAACCTCTCCCAAGGGTTTCAGTAGAGATCACCCTGAAATAGAACTCCTGCGCCGCAAAGAATTGTTCTTCTCCCATCGTATCATGGACAAAGAAGTGCTTTCCGAAAATTTTGTTACCGAAATACTCCATGCCATCCACCTCATCAAACCCTACTGCGACTTCCTGAACTATATTTTCCACGATGAAAAGGAAGTAGTTTAGGCGCATCAATAACTCAAACCAGCGGATTCAGGCGAAAGTAATATTCACTCATTCACTCATTCTATCATTCAAAATTATCCCCCTTGCAATTCTCTCACCTCCACTGCCATACCCAATTCTCGCTGCTCGATGGCGCGGCGGACATCAAGAAGCTTTTCAAGAAGGCCAAAGATGACAATATGCCCGCTGTGGCCATCACGGATCACGGCAATATGTTCGGCGTATTCGAGTTCGTAGCTGAAGGCAAAAAGCAGGGCGTTAAACCCATTGTCGGCTGCGAGTTTTATGTGGTGGAAGACAGGCACAAGCAGCAGTTTACCAAGGAAAACAAAGACGTTCGTTACCATCAGCTTTTGTTGGCCAAGGACGAAATAGGCTATAAAAACCTGGTGAAGCTCTGTTCACTTGGTTTTATTGAAGGGATGTACGGCAAGTACCCACGTATAGATAAGGAACTGATTCTAAGATACCACGAAGGTCTGATTGCCACAACTTGCTGCATCGGAGCGTCGGTGCCGAGAACGATTTTGCGGAAGGGTGAGGAACAGGGCGAGCGTGAGTTCAAATGGTGGCTCGATGTGTTCGGGGAGGATTATTATGTAGAACTGCAACGCCATGAAATCCGGGATCAAATCATCGCCAACGAAGTGCTGATGCGCTTTGCCCGCAAGCACAACGTCAAAGTCATTGCTTCAAACGACTCGCACTACGTGGATCAGGAAGACTGGAACGCGCACGACATTTTGCTCTGTATCAATACCGGAGATAAGAAAAGTACCCCTTCGGCTAAGGATTTCGACGAAGAAAACGGCATTCCAAAAGGTTCGCGCTTTGCCTTTTTCAGCGATCAGTTTTATTTCAAGAATACTGCTGAAATGTCGAAGCTGTTCCATGATTTGCCCGAGTCGATCGACAACACGAACGAGATCGTTGGCAAGATCAAGACGCTGGAGCTGCAGAAGGATATAATGTTGCCCAATTTCCCGATTCCTCAGGAATTCCAGACGCACACGCTGTCGGATTTTTCGGGCAAAAAAGAATTGACCGCTGACGTACTTAACCAGTGGGATTATCTAAAACACCTCACTTTCGAAGGAGCGCGGAAAAAGTACGGTACCATCACCGCCGAAATCGAGGAGCGGCTCAATTTTGAGTTGGAGACAATTCGTAGCATGGGTTTTCCCGGTTACTTCCTCATCGTGGCTGACTTCATCGACGCGGGCCGAAAGATGGGCGTATTTATCGGCCCAGGTCGTGGTTCGGCGGCGGGCTCGGTGGTGGCTTACGCGACGGGCATCACTAATATAGATCCTATTAAGTACGACTTGCTGTTCGAGCGTTTTTTAAATCCTGACCGGATTTCACTTCCTGATATTGACACCGACTTCGACGATGAAGGAAGGCAAAAAGTAATCGACTACGTAGTCAAGAAATATGGCTACAACCAAGTGGCCCAGATCGTAACCTACGGTACGATGGCGGCTAAGTCGGCCATTAAGGACGTGGCGCGGGTCATGGACTACCCGCTTTCCGATGCCAACGCGCTGGTAAAGCTGGTACCCGACAAGCCTTCCTACAACATGACGCTCAACCGGATTTTCAACTCACCGCTCGATGGGAACGACAGCCTGATGAAGCGTGAGGGTATCTCTTACGATGAAATGGAGAACGTCAAGAAGATGCGTACCGCCGCCAAGGGCAACGACATGGCGGCGCAGGTACTTGCTGAGGCGCAACGATTGGAAGGTACCGTCCGCAACGTGGGCATCCACGCAGCGGGTATCATCATTGCCCCCAGTGACTTGACAGAAATCATTCCCGTCTCGACATCCAAAGAATCCGATTTTCTGATTACCCAGTATCAGGGAAAGATAATCGAGGACGCGGGCGTCATCAAGATGGATTTTCTAGGGTTGAAAAACCTGACGATCATCAAGGAAGCCCTGCGACTCATCAAGCTGAACCACGGCGTCGAGATCGAGATCGACGAGATTCCGCTGGACGATATGAAGGTGTACGAACTCTTCCAGCGCGGCGAAACTAACGCGATTTTTCAGTTTGAATCCGACGGCATGAAAAAGTACATGCGCGAACTTGCCCCAGACCGATTCGAGGACCTGATCGCCATGAACGCTCTGTACCGTCCGGGGCCCCTGGCCTATATCCCCAACTTTATTCGTCGCAAGCACGGCCTGGAAGCCATCGAGTATGATTTACCCGAATTGGAGGAGTACTTAGGTGATACTTACGGGATTACCGTATACCAGGAGCAGGTGATGCTGCTTTCTCAAAAACTGGCGGGTTTCACGAAGGGACAGGCCGACACCCTGCGGAAAGCGATGGGTAAAAAGCAGATCGAGACGCTGAACAAAATGAAGGGGTACTTCATGGATGGCGGGGCCGAGCGGGGCCATGACAAAAAGAAGCTGAACAAAATCTGGACCGACTGGGAAGCTTTCGCGGCTTACGCATTCAACAAATCGCACTCGACTTGCTTCGCCTTTGTAGCCTACCAAACGGCTTATCTGAAAACACACTACAAAGCCGAGTACATGTCGGCAGTGTTGACAAGCTCGCTGGGGAATATCGAGAAAATTACCTTTTTCCTGGAAGAATGTAAGAGCATCGGCATCCCGGTGCTTGGCCCAGACATCAATGAATCCGATCGGCAGTTCAACCCCAACAAAAAGGGCGAAATCCGCTTTGGTTTGGCAGGTATCAAAGGGACAGGCGACGCGGCGGTAGAGTCCATTATCGCCGAACGAACAGCGAACGGCCCCTTCAAGGACATCTTTGACTTTATCACCCGGATCGAACTGCGCACCGTTAACAAGAAAACAATCGAGAGCCTGGCCTATGCCGGGGCTTTCGACTGTTTCAAGGACATGCACCGGGCGCAGTTTTTCGCCACTGAGCCGGGCGAAAGTTCCAATCTTATTGAGAAACTGATTCGCTATGGCAACACCATCCAAGCCGAAAAAGAATCGGCGCAGGTGATGCTATTTGGTGGTTTGGGCGGAGGTGGACAATCCTCGATGAGCAAGTTTACGATTCCGGTGGTGGAAGAATGGGGCGACTTACAAAAACTCCGGCATGAGCAGGAGGTAGTTGGCTTCTACATTTCGGGTCATCCGCTCGACAGCTTCCGGCTGGAGATGGACAGTTTTTGCACCTGTACGGTCAACATGGTACTGGAAGTACCCGAAGACATGACGCACCCGGTCTACCTGGGCAAGGATATCAGCGTAGCGGGCATCGTCACCAGCGTGATGGAACGCGTCTCGAAACGCGGGAGTCCCTTCGTGATTTTTAAGATCGAAGACTACCGGGGCTCGATGGAAATGCTGCTGGGTGGTGACGACATGGTGCGGCTGAAAAACTACCTCCAAATCGGCAATTTCTTATACATCAAAGGAAAGGTACAAAGCCGCTATTACAACGAAGACCAGTTCGAATTTAAAATTGCTAATATACAATTGCTTACTGAAATTCGGGAACAACTAGGCAAGGAAGTACGAATGACCTGCCCGCTGGATGTCATCGACCAGAAGTTCGTGACGCTGCTGAATGACGCCCTTAAATCGCATCCCGGCAAGTTTGCCCTCAGTCTGGCCGTGACCGATCCAGAGTCGAAGGCTAAAATACAACTACTGTCGCGTGCCTACCGGGTGGATGGCTCCAATGAGTTGTTCGATCGGCTGAAATTGTTGGAGGGTGTGCAGTTCTCGCTCAACTGACGTAAATTCAAATCTCAGGTGGCACATATCCCTCTCCTTTGAGCCGGGCAGACGTTGCTGAGAGGGGCAGGGACGGTCGACCGCCGCCGTGAGGTGATGAAGGCAAATAGGAACTTTTGTAGTTGAGGGTTTGGTTTAATACCCAAATCATACAATTACTTTAAGAATTTAGAATCATGGCGAAAGCAATTGAAGCAACCGACAAAACTTTTGATGAATTAATTGCGGGAGATAAGCCCGTCCTCGTAGATTTTTGGGCCGAATGGTGCGGTCCCTGTAAGATGATCGGCCCGGTGGTCGAGGAATTGGCTGGCGAGTTTGAAGGCAAAGCCGTAGTCGCTAAAATGGACGTGGACGCTAACGCGCAGATTCCTGCAAAGTTCGGCATCCGCAGCATCCCTACCCTGATGATCTTCAAAGGTGGTCAGCTGGTCGATAAAGTTGTCGGCGCGGTACCTAAGTCGGTTTTGGAGCAGAAATTAAACGAGCAGTTGGCGGTAGTGAGCTAAGGTACTTTATGTCTAGTATATGTTTGGCCCCAATCTTTGATTGGGGCTTTTTTGTGTCAATTTATTTTTTGAATGTGTAAAAACAAAACATTCATCAACGCTGATGTAAGCTAAACATAAACGGCTTTTGAAGAATTTTCTTCAATTGTGATTAAGGCTTAAAGCTTTCTTTA
>NZ_JBGSXF010000591.1:0-7938 GCF_041751555.1 Persicitalea sp.
GCGGTGTCGTTCATGAAGCGGCACGATGAAAATAAAGATGAACACAAGAAGCAGTCGTTCAAGAAGATTCGTCGGCCCATAATCGTACTGGCGGCGGCGGCCCTGGTCGGATACTTCATCGACCGCGGCATCGGCAATTTCATCGTCTTCATTTTGGCGCTGTATGTCTTCAATTACTACGTTCTTACACCAAAGATTCTGGTACCCTTCCAGGATCGCTTCCTGCCCGCTCTGAGCAACAACTACCGCAAACTCATTCGCTGGCTCATTGTGGGCTGGCGTCCGGTGGGAGCCGTCGCCCTTTCGGTGGTGCTGCTGGTTGTGACCTTCGTCATCATGGGAATCGTTCAGCCAAAAGTGATTTTCTTCCCGAGTGGCGACCCCGATTACGTGTATGTCTATAATAAACTACCCGTCGGCACCGACGCCACCGTGACTGACTCGGTGACGAAAGTGATCGAGAAAAAGGTATTTAACGTGTTGGAGAAAGAGAATGCCGTTGGCATGGTCAACTCCGTAATTTCTAATGTAGGCAAGAATGCGGGCGACCCGACCAACCCCGACCGTTCGGCCACGCCGCACAAGTCGAAAGTGACGGTGGCCTTCGTGAAGAACGAAGATCGCGACGGACGCTCGACCGAAGAAATCCTGACCAAAATCCGCGATGGCCTGACGGACATTCCGGGGGCTGAAATATCGGTGGAGCGCGAGCGGACGGGACCACCGACAGGTAAGCCGATTTCCATTGAGATTCTGGGCGACGACTTCGTTGAACTGCAAAAACTGGAAAAAGATGTTCTGCAAAGAGTGCAGGAATCCGGTATTCAGGGAATCGACCAACTTCGTACTGATTTGGTGACCAACAAGCCCGAAATCACAATCGATATCGACCGCAATAAGGCGCAACGTGAGGGCATCAGCTCGCAGCAAATCGCCCTCGCGGTACGGACAGCCCTATTTGGTACGGAGGTATCGAAATTCCGAGACGCTGAGGACGAGTACCCAATAATGGTACGCCTCAAAAAAGATGACCGCGACCAGATCGACCGCCTGTTGAGCATGAACATTGTCTATCGTGACATGGTGAGCGGCGGGGCTCTGCGGCAGGTACCCATTTCAGCGGTGGCGGACATTAATTACTCCACGACGTTTAGCCAAATCAATCGTAAGGATCAAGAGCGCATCGTCACGCTCAGTTCGGACGTACTACCCGGCTACAACGCCAACGAAATCGTGGCGCAAATCCAACAGGTAGTGGACAACATGGAAGTACCTAACGGCTATACCGTTAAAATGGGCGGTGAACAGGAGGATCAACAGGAATCCATGACCTTCCTCATTGGCGCTTTCGGGGCAGCGATTCTCTTGATTTACCTGATTCTGGCTACCCAGTTCAACTCGGTGGTGAAGCCCTTCATTATCTTCTTCACCATCCTGCTGTCGCTGATTGGCGTATTGCTGGGCTTTATGGCTACGGGCAAAACCTTCTCCATTATCATGTCGGGCGTAGGCATCATTGCCCTCGCGGGCATCGTGGTCAAGAATGGCATTCTGCTCATCGAGTTCATCGACGAACTGCGGGACCGTGGCTACCCGCTGCGCGAGGCCATTATCGAGGGCGGAGCCATCCGTTTAACGCCTGTGCTGCTGACCGCGTCAGCGGGGGTACTTGGTCTCATTCCGCTGGCTCTCGGCCTGACCATCGACTTCGTAAGTTTATTCCGCGACTTCGACCCGAATGTCCTGGTTGGCGGCGACAGCGCAGTGTTCTGGAATATTCTGGCCTGGACAATCATCTTTGGCCTGACCTTCTCGACCGTGCTTACACTTTTATTGGTACCCTGCATGTACTATATCAACGAACGTGTGCGGGAGAAGTGGTTTGGAAAGAAAGTCGATCTTGAGCCGGAGACGCGGGAACTGGAGCCTATGGCGGTGTAGGTTTTCGGCCGCGCTTAGACAGCGGCGCCCTCCTGGCTCAGTATCTTATGAACAGAATGTCGCGCTACAGTTAGCGCAACAAAACGCAAAAATCCCTGTAAGCTACACACTTACAGGGATTTTTCTTTACATTCTGTGGTGATGGACGGAATCGAATCTTTGAGTTTATTGGTGAGGGAATCATTCTGTAAATAGTCGAACCTGGCACCCCGGAGATTCTGTGTTAAAAAACAATGTTTTCTCCTCTAAAAAATTATATTTGTACTCCAAGGCGGCTCTATGCCAGCCTGCTTAGGGGCGGTTCTTTTTAGGCCGCCTCTAATTTTTTGCTCTATTGGACGTCCGAAGACGCCTCCTGTTGCCTTTTCTGCTGCTTTTCGAGGTATTTTCTGTCGTAAGCCACCCCGGTGCTGTGAACCGTGTACATCATCTCGAGTAGTTTGCGCTGCACGGCCACGACAGCCTTCATCTTCACGCCATGTTTGGAGACGAGCCTGACGAACACGCCCTTGAAGAGAGCGTCGTGGCGAATGGCCGTCAGGGCGGGCATGTGCATCGCCTTGCGCAGGAAGCGGTTGCCCCGCTTGGAGATTTTGGGCTTGCCCCGCACGGATGTGCCTGACTGCTTCTCGACCACATCCAGGCCCGCGTAGCTGGTCAGTTGACACTTGTTGCGGATCAACTCGAAGCTATTGGTCTCGGCCAGCACGCTGGCCGCCGTCAGCAGGCCCACGCCCGGAATCGAGCGTAACAGTTTGACCGATTCGCTGGCCTGGCTGTCCTCTGTGACCATATTGGCCAGTTCGACCTTGATTTCCTTCTCTTGGCGGTCGAGCAACCTGATGCGCTGCTGCACCCGCTTGACCGATGCCGCATGGGGCTGGGCCTGGGCCTTTTCGGCGTGCAGCTGGTTCTTGGCCATGCTGCGCTCGGTCACGATCTGGTCACGCTCGCGGGTGAGCTGCCGCATGGTTCGGTAGACGGGCTGTGGCTTGTGCCACGGCTCGAGCTGGCGCTCGAGGCCGAAGCGGGTGATGGCCTCCGAGGCCGTCTTGTCGGTCACTGTCTTCACGCTCAGGCCAGCAGCGAGGCCATGCCCTTGGCCGTGTTGGCGAAGCACTTGTGGGCATAGAGCTCGGCCGTGCAGTCGTCGTGCGTCCTGCCCAGGCAGACGACCAGTTCCTTCTGAGCCACGTCGATGCCCAACACTCGCTTGATTACTCTTTTCATACCGATTCCTTGATTAGGGTGAGAAATGGCAAAGTGGGAAATCCCTCGTAGTTTTGTCTCCTGGCCGGATATCCTGGATGCCGAGTCTTGCAAGGCTCCTTACATTCTGTTCAAACTCGAAGGGATGGAAAGGGATGAGGCTGTATCTCCGGGTCAACATACCTTCGGGCTGTCTAGGGGTCGATCAGCTCTCATCCCATTTCACTTTGTCAAACCACAAGCTAAACACATATTCTGAATGCGGCTAGTGGATCATAATTCGTTCTGCAAACATAGGAGGCGTCGACCCCTCCGGCGGACCGTCCCTCCGGGGTGCTTATAATCCACATTCGCTTTTGCTATTAACGGCTGACGGCACCGGCCGCCCGGCCCTCCGGGGTACTTTCTTTACGACTCAATTCATTCCTCTATAAGAAGTCTATCCCTGTTCAATAGGTAAGTTTTGCGATCGCCTTTTCTGGTAAACATCCTCGATGCATTTACGCTCCTCAATACATGGTAGTTCGGTGTGCACATGTTCATCGCCTACAATTCATGCCGTTTCTGCACATCTGATACCATTGTTGATTGATGATGCGCCGAATACCTCGTATATTCACCGCACAAAATGCGGTGAATAATATGTTTATCCATCAACGATCTGCCTGGCCCAACTTCACCTGGGACACCTCTACCTTCGCCAGTCTGCTCCTAGCCGTACGCCACAAGCAGGGAAAACTGGTAGGGCGTATGGAGGGTCTTGGCTTTCCCCTGCGTGAAGAAGCCGTGTTGCAGACATTGACCCTGGACGCTGTGAAATCCAATGAGATCGAGGGGGAGGTACTTGATGCAGATCAGGTACGCTCTTCGATCGCCCGGAAGCTAGGTATAGACATCGGATCATTGGCTCCCGCCGATCGGCACATAGAAGGGGTAGTCGAGATGCTTCTGGACGCCACCCAGAATTTTAGCCTTCCGCTTTCAGATGAACGGTTGTTTGGTTGGCAGGCATCCCTATTCCCAACGGGTCGAAGCACCCTGTATAAAATTATTGTTGGAAATTGGCGCGACGCTTCAAAAGGGCCCATGCAGGTAGTTTCGGAAGCTATGGGACGGGAAAAGGTTCATTTTGAAGCACCTTCCGCCGAGAGGGTTCCTGCCGAAATGGAGGCGTTTATCCACTGGTTTAATCAGGATGACGAAAATGATGCCGTTCTGAAGGCAGCCCTGGCTCATTTGTGGTTTGTCACGATTCACCCTTTTGACGATGGCAACGGCCGGATTGCTCGAACCATCACGGATCTGCAATTGGCACGGTCCGACAACAGTAGTCAGCGTTTTTACAGCATGTCGGCGCAGATCCAGGTAGAGCGGAAGCGGTACTACGATATTTTAGAAAAAACACAAAAGAGCGATCTGGACATTACGGAGTGGCTGGAATGGTTTCTAGGCTGCCTCGATCGGGCTTTGTCCGCAGCAGAAAAGACTCTGGAGTCGGTACTTAGAAAATCGCGCTATTGGACTTTCCTCAATCAGAAGGAGCTGACCGAACGACAAAAGCTGATGCTCAATAAATTACTGGATGGATTTGAAGGAAAACTCAATACTTCCAAGTGGGCAAAAATAACGAAGGTTTCTACTGATACCGCCCTGCGAGACATTCAGAATCTGTTGGAACAAGGGGTACTTGAAAAGGAAGTCTCGGGCGGACGCAGCACGAGTTATCGCCTGGTAGAATTGGAGAGGTAAACGTTCTTGGCCTCGACTTGTAGGATGGTAGGAACTCTTCTGTTTCCGGGTTAGATTTATTGACAAATGAGCGCCGCTAACCCTTACCTTTTGCATTGAGTAAAACCCCAATTTATGGGGCTTATTTCTCGGTGAAAGGTAAAATTGTGGGGCATTACTTTGCTTTTGCAGAGTCCCTTATAGACAAATCTTTTACACCTCCTCAGCCGATAATTTTTGAAACAAGCATTCTCATCCTATTGAGAGCTGTACTATATGAGGGCACAGTATCTTTTCCTGCATAGGACATATTCTCAACAAATGTCCTGTACTCAATAGGATAGTCCGGGTCAGTTTCAAATATCGCTATAACCTTAGAAAGCTTTTCCTGTACACTAAGGCCTGACACTATATCGGAGCGACTATCATCTCGGTCCATTGCGCTTTTCACAAGTTCCCAAAAATAAGGGCTATCCTTAGCTCTGTCACATAGCATAGCCAAATCGTGTAAGTGCCTTACGATATCGGGTTGTTTGTCCTGAACTCCCCGCACTCTGTCAGGTACGCGCCAGGCCAGTGCACTGACCTTATCCGCCGCATTCTCTACGGGATTAGCGCAAGCGATAGACTGCACCTCGCTTGACATGCCTGCTACCTCGTTTAGGATAGAAGTAACAGGTAAATCAACAGGGGAAAGCTGGAGGCCACCCAGAGTAAGTTCAAGCTTGATGTGAGGCCGAAGGACTTCCGCCGGAGTAAACTGAGAAGGGTAGCTCAAGTCGATGGCGATATTCCGATTATAATTCGAAGCCGTGGTTTCAATTACTTCAAACGACCGCCCTAGCAACTCAACGGTGGCTTTTTTGAAACCAGACATTGCCTTCCTTATTTGGGAGACGTTCTTCTGGTCAAGATCAGGAGCGATTACGCGAAAATCTATATCCTCTGAAAACCGGTGTATAAGCTTGTGGGCTTTTGAAAGAGCCGTGCCACCCGTGAATACCAGCCCAAAATTGTCCTGTTGACTCTCAGCAAGTATCTTAATAACTTGTGTTACAAACCAATCTTTTTCGATGAACACCCCGTCTATTCCCCTGACCAGAGCGACTTCTTCGATCAGACGTTTGTCAGGGATTGTATTCATAGCTAATGTATGCGTCTTTAAAGCCAATTTTACGGCTAATTCTGTCTTTTACGCCAATCTTTCGTCCCGTCGGCACCTGCATGGAGCGTCCTTCCTTGTAATCTACTTCTGCTTTTGAGGGGACTGTCTGAATCTGAAGACGCCTTAAAGCTTCTTTTCCCAGAGTGGGCAAGGGGACGACAGGCACAGTTTCACCAGTCAGAGCAGATTTTTTGGCTTTGGCGTATAAACCATAGCCTATTCTAATAATTTTCCCTTTTTCTATAATCCTTCTCAAAGCTCTTCCAACCTGATCGTACCCTCCCAGGTCAGAAAAGTCATCCCGTAGTAGTATCGGCGACTTCTTACGCGTAAGTCTTGCCATAATCCTGCTTTCTAAACTCGCTTTCTTTTTCATTGTTTATCAGTAGTTTGACTTCTCAAAAATACGACACATCGGGATTACAAAAATACGACACTTTTCGTTCACTTTTTTGCAAACATTCTGGCAGAGATTAGGTCTACCACTTTGGTCTTCTTTTCCCTATTGATTCCTGCGGATTAACCTTTTCAGCTTCCTTTTTGAGCAGATTCTTGTCAAGATTTGCTTGCAGCTGTCGGGCCGTGAATCCAACGTCCCGGCTTTTGATCGAGACGCCCTGGTAGCCATAGCTGGAGTACTTAATCTTCCCTTCTTCCGACTTGAATCGGCACTCGATTCCTTTCTCCGATAAACGTCGCTCCATATCTTCCGGCGAGGTTGTTTTCGCTTTTAAAGCGTCTTTTATAGCCAGATTAATGACTCTTTGTGCTTCCAACTGATCCAGGGTCACGTGTCGAAGGTGCCCTTCTTTCAGCAGCTCTAATTTTGCAAAGCCAAGTTCTTGACTGATTTCCTGGCAAACCCGCACGTTGCGAGCATAGTTGTGAGAAGTGGCCAAGCCGGGGACTCCACTCAAAGGCACCCGGTTGACATAGACGTGAATGTGCTTGTGCGGCTGGTCGTGGTGTTGATAGACGACGATCTGATGGTTTTCGGGAGTTGCGCCCATCTTGCTGCAATAGCGAAGGGCGGCTTCCACCATTTGCTTTCGGCTGGTGTCCTCGCCGGGCTTCCAGCTAAGCGAAGTATACCAGACGGATTTCTTACATCGGCCGTATCAGGCTTCTTGTAGAAATAGCCCTTGTGGGCGAAGGCAGTCAGTTGGTTTAGGTTTCGGCCAAATATGAAAAGCGGGGTCAGAAAAAGCCAGTAAGAATTTATTTAAACCGAGTTTCAGTGAAGCTGGACAGCATATCGGTCTTTACCCGCTCAGGGCGCGACAAACTACGTTATAAACCAAATAAAAAACCGCCCGACAATCTATTGATTATCAAGCGGTTTACTTTGTTTTCTGTGGTGATGGACGGAATCGAACCTATTTAATTTACTTTTACTCCGTTTCCTCTTTCTATGCTAATTGTCAGCAACTTACAAAATACCAAAATCAAGAGAAAGTAAACTAAGTAAGGTTAGATTAAAAAAAAGTGTCCCCCAAACTGTCTCAGAATTTTAAAACGATTATCTTTGCCTAGTTCGATATTTAACCGATAATGAAATGGCAAAGATTAATTTCTATCTCCGCGACAAGGAGGCCGGAGCCGATACCCCTATCCTCCTTTTCGTCAGCTACAGCGGCGTTCGCCTTACCAACTACCCGACGGGCGAAACCATAGACCCCGCGCTATGGGATGCCAAAGAACAGCGCGTAAAACAAACCAGAAAGTTTCCAGCCTACCCGGAATTCAATACCCGCCTTAGCAACATCGCCACCACAGCGGAGGACGTGCTACGTAAGTTCCTCAACGACCACGACCACCAGCCGCCGACGGTCAAGGCGTACCGCGCCCTTTTGGATGAGCAGTTCGACCGAATGCCGAAGGCGGAGGAGGTGAAA
>NZ_JBGSXF010000592.1:0-3222 GCF_041751555.1 Persicitalea sp.
CTCAGCCTTTCGGTCAGCTGAACTACCTCTTCTTTATTGCCCACGGACAGTGCAAAATGCGTCAGGCCCAGGTACTCCGTGCCCTCGGAATTGGCTCCGTTTGCCACAGTTTCTTTTTGCATGATTTCCAATCTGGATTCCCCTGAGAAACTCAAAAAATATGACACAAAGCCCTTGCGTGGGTTAACGTATTTTTCGTTAGCGGTCGCTCCAAAGTACTTTTCGTAGAAGCAGCGAATCACTTCAAGCTGAGAAGTGTAAAGGGCAATGTGATCAATTTGGGTCATTACTTCTGGTATTCATTTGCGGTAAGTGCAAGTTCATTCAGTAGGTCAGTATCTTGCCCGTATCTGATTAAAAGATGATTTTACTCTATGCAATTTTGTTGAAGAATCTTGTCAGATATTTTTTCTGCAGACAATTCTTTAATTTCTTTTGCAGAAAAACTTGATTTTGATTAAATAAAATTGTACTATTGGGGCATACTTTTTAAGTAAATTTATTTAATACTCTTCCAGTAAATAAAATATTTAATAAATATGTGTGACGTATGACCGCCAAAGTAGTCATATAATTAGCACACTACAATATTCAGCATACTATACACACATTACTGTTATTGGTTGCTGAAATGCTGAAAGCATTCCTTTGAAAGAAGGGGTGCTTTTCAGGTTGATAACCTCCCTTTATTCAATGAAAGGACTTGCTGACATCCTGCTGCTGGGCGACGAGCGCCTTTACCAAAACTGCGCGCCACTCACGCCCAAAGACTCAGCACTAATTACCGAAATGACGCGCGACCTACATAATGCGCTGGTAGAATTCAGGGACAAGTACAGAACGGGCCGGGCGATTGCCGCGCCGCAGTTGGGGTACATGAAGCGGCTGGTTTATATGTTCACCGATGATCGTTCTATCGTTTTTATCAATCCCGAAATCATCGAGCGTAGTGACGAAACAATGGAACTTTGGGACGACTGCATGAGCCTGCCCAATTTGCTGGTCAAGCTACAACGCCACCGCCAAATCCGGCTCAGTTTCTGTGACGAGAATTGGCAACGCCAGGAGTGGGAACTCACCGACGACCTTTCCGAACTTCTGCAACACGAAATCGACCACTTGGACGGCGTACTTTGCACGATGCGCGCCATTGACGCCCGCGCCTTTCGGTGGAAACCGACCCCGAATCTACCTTTGGAGTAGAGCCGCAAGGCACGTACCTTTACCCTCCAAATTCAATCCACCATCTACGTGTGCCGTTTTTTATCACTCCTCCTCCTGCTTTCCGGAATTACTGGCCTTTCTCTCGCTCAGAAACCCAACCAAAAGTACCAATATAACATCCACGCCACCACCTCGGAGATAAATATCGACGGGATAGCCGACGAGGGTGTATGGCAGGAGGCGCAAGTGGCCACCGATTTTTTCATGGTGCAACCCATCGACACCAGTTTCGCCCGAACGCGGACGGAGGTGCGGATGACTTACGACCAGAAGAACATTTATATATTAGTCACCAACTACAAGCCTGTGACGGGTTCGCTGGTGGTGGAGTCGCTGCGGCGCGACTTCGGCTTCAACAACAACGACAACTTTCTGCTATTTCTGGACACCTTCGACGACCGCACCAACGGTTTCTCGTTCGGCTCCAATGCGGCGGGAGCACCTTGGGACGGGCAGATGTTCGATGGCTCCTCCATTAACCTGAGTTGGGATAATCGCTGGTTCACGTCCGTTAAAAATGACGACGAAAAGTGGGTCTGGGAGGCTGCTATTCCTTTTAAGAGCATTCGCTATAAACCGGGCATCACTACCTGGGGGGTCAATTTCAGCCGACTGGAATTGACCGTCGCCGAGAAATCAGCTTGGGCACCCGTGCCGCGGCAGTTTCCTACGGCGGCCCTGGCCTACACGGGCGTGCTGGTTTGGGATCAGCCACCGCCCGATCCTGGTATTAACGTTTCGGTCATTCCCTACGTCGCTGCGCGAACCAATCGCGATTTCCGGTCGGAGGATGCTTTCAATAGAAAGTACCAGATCGGCGGCGACGTCAAAATCGGCATCACGCCATCTCTCAACCTCGACTTGACGGTTAATCCCGATTTCTCGCAGGTAGATGTGGACGAGCAACAAACCAATCTCGACCGCTTCGAGCTTTTCTTTCCCGAGCGGCGGCAGTTCTTTCTCGAAAACGCTGACCTCTTCGCCAACTTCGGCTACTCGTCCATTCGGCCATTTTTCTCGCGTCGCATCGGCTTGGGCGTGCCGATCAGGTACGGGGCGAGGCTCAGCGGCAAACTGAACCAAAACTGGCGGCTGGGTGTCCTGAACGTGCAAACCGCCGCACAGGACAGTCTGCCGAGTAACAACTTTTCGGTGGTGGCCGTACAGCGACAGGTACTTGCTCGTTCCAATGTGCGGTTGCTTATGGTCAACAAGGATGCCCTTCGCTACAGCCCTGAGCTGAACGGGGCTTACAATCAGTACAATCGAAACATCGGCGGAGAATTCAACTTACTATCGGTTAACAACCGCTGGTCGGGGAAGGCGATGATCCTCAAATCGTTCAGCCCAAACCGTAAGGGCGACGACTTCGCACAAGCCGCCGATCTGGGCTACGACAATACCAATCTCTCCTTGCAATGGCAGCACGAGTACGTCGGCAGCAACTACAACGCCGAAGTCGGCTACGTCCCCAACGCCATCCGCAACGGCTATTTCAAAATCAATCCAGGCGCCAGGTACTTATTTTTTGTCAAATCAAATTCGCTTATCAGCCATGGGCCCCGTCTGCAAACGACTTTATTTTGGAATAAAAAGCGAGAGTTGACCGACAACGAAACATTTATCTCTTACAATTTTAATTTCAAAAGCCGGGCGCAGGCTTTTATTTGGGCGGCCACCAACTACGTCAAACTACTGCGACCATTTGATCCAACTAACTCAGGTCGCGAACGGCTGGCCACGGGTACGGAACATCGCTGGAAATCGACCGGATTCAGCTTTGATAGTAGTCCCAAGCGAAATTTCACTTACTCGCTATCCGGGCGGTTCGGAGGGTATTACGAAAACGGCGAACGTACCAACTTTTCGACTAGCCTGGGCTATCGTTTCCAACCTTACGTAGCGCTGACTTTGAATAGCAACTACAACAACATTACACTTCCTGCCCCCTGGAATCGGGTGGAGTACTGGTTAGTCGGCCCAAGAGTGGACGTAACC
>NZ_JBGSXF010000593.1:0-10271 GCF_041751555.1 Persicitalea sp.
TTTTTTGGTAGAGTTTATCATTGACGTACCAAAAAATTTCCTCCACATTATTCGCCGCCTGGCAGCTCAGCAGTAGTTGCTGTGGCTCATCGGTGCGGAGGTAGTATTCGCTGCCCTGATTCGGACTCACGATAAGTGGCGCGCCATCGCGGAACACGCGCTCGCAGGCAGGATTGTGCGGCGGCTCTTTTTCATAGGGTAGTTTTCTCGATTCATAATAGGCAATCAACTCGGGCGCAAAATTTGGATACGATCGCCTGACGTAGCCACCGTGGCCCCGGTCCCCACTCGGCAAACAATACGGACAGTAGGAAACCTTTCCCGCTTCATCGGTAAAAACCCACTTTCGGTGTCCACAACGGCGGTAGGGCGACACGCCCATCAGGTGGTAGTCCACGATTTTATTAGTACAAAACTCCACCGGAATGTCGCCGCTCGCGGCGCAGACTTGCCGTACCGCCATCGCATCGGGGGCGCGGTACCAGCCTTTCGGTGAATTGTAGTCGAGACTGTTAAAAATGGAAAACAGCAGCGGCGTGGCTGTTTCGGCCCCGCTGAGTTCGGGAACGCCCTGCCCCGAAAAATTCCCTACCCACACGCCTACCGTGTAACGCTGGTTGTAGCCCACGCTCCACGCGTCGCGACGGCCGTAGGAAGTACCCGTTTTCCAGGCGATGCGTGGCAGGTGGTAGGTGTTGTCGAAATTAGTGGGGAGATCGGGCCGCGTGATTTGCGTGAGAACATTAGTAATCATGAAAGCCGCGCCGGGCGAGACGATTTCGCTGCCTGCGATTTTGCTTTTTTCGGGCAATGCAGTGGGCGAGCCAAAGGTCAGCGGACGCACTTTCCCTTCTCGTGCGAAGGCGGCGAATAAGCGCGTGAGTTCTTCCAGCGTCACGCCGCAGCCGCCCAGAATCAGCGATAACCCCAAATCCTGCGATTGCTTGCGCACCGTTTGAAAATCCGCCTTTTTCAACTGTTCTACCAGCACGGGTGTGCTGACTTCCTGCAGAACCTTCACCGCCGGAACGTTGAGCGAATTGGCCAGCGCAAACTCCACGGTCACCGGGCCGTTGAATCGCTGGTCGAAATTCTCCGGCTCGTAACCGCCGAAGTTGGTCGGCACGTCATTGAGGATAGTTTTGGGCGTGAGCAATCCTCTGTCAAAAGCGGTGGCGTACAGCAGCGGCTTCAAAGTACTTCCCGGCGAGCGCACCGCCCGTACGCCATCCACCTGTCCGCCGTCGTAGGGATTGGCAAAATCCGCCGAGCCGACGTATGCTTCCACCGCCCCGGTTTCGTTGTTGACAACCAGCACCGCCGCGTTGTGAATATTCTTACCCCGCAGCCGATTGATGTAGTTTTTCACCAACTCCTCCGCTTGTCGCTGCTTTTGGGGGCGAATGGCGGTATAGATGGTCGGCGCGTCGGGGAATTCGCTTTTCAACCGCAGGGCCAGGTGGGGGATTTCGCGCGGCGCGGCGCGGCGTATTACTTCCAGCGGTTCGCGCAGAGCGTCCTCAATGATGCTTTTCTCAAAAAGATTTTCCCCCTCGAAACGGCGCAACCATTCGTTGCGGGCGATCAGTAGGTTAGCTCGATGCCTGTCGGGGCGCAAGCTTGACGGGCGATTGGGGATGATGGCCAAAGCCATAATCTCGGCCAGGCTCAGTAACTGCGGCGGCTTACCGAAGTACAGCAGCGAGGCCGCCTTGATACCCTCGATGTTGCCGCCATAGGGCACGAGGTTGAGGTACAGTTGCAGGATTTCGGTTTTTGAATAATGTAGTTCTAGCTGGAAAGCGCGAAGAATTTCGAGGAACTTACTGACGTAAGTACGTTCGCGCGGTTCCAGCAACCGTACGACCTGCATGGTAATGGTGGAAGCCCCGGAAGTACGCCGCCCGGTGAACAGATTACGAAAGGCTGCCCGCCCCAGCGCCAACGGATTGACGCCCGGATGCCAATTGAAAAAACGGTCTTCCTTATGAATGAGCGTTTTGCGAAGCAGCGGGGTAATCTCCGCCACCTCGGTCTGCAGCCGCCACTTGTCGTCCTTACTCAGGAAAGCATGAAGGACCGTCCCATCCGCCGCCAGGATTTGGGTAGAGTAGGGGACCCGGGGACGAAATGGAAAAGCAGCGTCGAAGCATAAGCTCACCGCTACGAAAAGCAGGACTCCTGCCAGCCAGCGGTACCTTCTAAATTTTTGGGAATGGAGCAGACGACGAATTCTCAATGGCTTCTTGCCAGAATGGCGACTAAGAAAATAGTAAAAATCTAGAAATAAGATCTTTCACCCAAAGTACTTATTCGTGGTAAGATCATTGCAAGGCAGCATATTAAAAAGAAAGGCTTTGTACTATGGCTGACCTCGCTTCGTTTGAAGAAACTACGCCACAGCAATTGTTCCGGTCTTTGATAGCGTGAATTTTCTCCGTTGAATAGCTGGGAACTCAGTTTGGGAGAATCGATTTGAAGACAACACCAACCCCAATTTTCTCGTGAAAAAACTGATTACTACTTTGGCGTTTGGGTTAATGTTGCTTCACCTGCCAGCTACGGGCCAAGCCATCGTTTACGATATTTTGCTTGCCGGGCGCACCGTAGGTCAACTGACGATTACGCCTTCCCGTTCGGGCGAGGGGGCTGATCACTTACGGGTAAGGGGTGCCATCAATACTTTTTTGTACGATGTGGTGTACATAAGTGAAAACCGATTTGAAAATGGGGTGCTGAAAACGTCCATGTCGAGCCAGGAGGTGAATGGAAAGCTCAAAGAAAAAACCAACACCGTCCATACTTCTGACCGCTATCGGGTGACTTTTGTCGATGACCAGGCCGATGCCAAAGAAATAGCACGGATACTTCATCCCATCAACCACACCGTGACCAGCCTTTATTACCGGGAACCGCTGAACATGAAGCAAATCTACTCCGATCGCTATGGGGAAATGTGTGCGGTGCAAAAAGTAGCCGCCGGAGCGTACGATGTCGTGATGCCCGACGGCAAAAAGACGCGCTACACCTACGCCCAGGGACAATGCCGTGAGGTTAAATCTCAGATCATGGGCCTCAACCTGACATTCAGAATTCAGCCGAACAGTACCAGGTAGGTGTTAGCGATGGCATACTCTTTTTACGGACGATTACTACCTGATTTGCTGGAGCGATGAATACAAGTATGTCGATTTTATGACTTTCAAATACATTGGACTGACGACTAAGTTCCAAGAAACTACAATCGACGATTAATTTTTTAAGCTTTGTAGAAACTTATCGATTCGCACCGGGTTCAAACGAAAATGATTTTATTTACAAAACCAATCAATTTTTTTTATGAAAAGAGCAAATAAGTTGACGCGCAGAATTATGCAAACAAGCATGGCACTGCTAATGATAGGTTTCCTGGGTGCTTGTACGGACAACACCGTCGATCCTCCCCGCATACAAACCGTGGCCGACGTTGTGACGGCCAATAGCGACTTTTCCATTTTGAGAGACGCTCTTGAGTATGCCGGACTGACGGGTGATCTTCGTCAGGGTAACCTGACTGTATTAGCCCCGAACAACGCCGCTTTCCAGGCATCGGGATTTGCGGATGCAGCGGCGGTAAGAGCTCTGCCGACAAGTACTGTAAAATCAGTGTTACTGTACCACGTGTTGGGATTCAGGATTCCTGCCTCAGCTTTCACGGTGGATAAAAACGTGGTGATACCGTCCCTGCAAGGTGGCAATGTGTACATCAGCAAACTTGCCGCTTCTTCGGGCGTGTCAGTAAACAACGCCCGGATAACGAAGACCGACATTCAGGCTGAAAACGGCGTAATCCACGTGATCGACCGGGTCATGATGCCTCCAACCCGGAACCTGCTAGAGATCGCTCAGGGAAATCCCAATCTGACGTACCTGGTTGCGGCCGCCACCCGTGCCGCCACGAGCAATCCCGCAGTAGTCAGTTCGCTCACATCTACCAGCAGTGCTTTTACTGTTTTTGCCCCAACCAACGAAGCGTTCATCGCCGCTGGTTTTCCAAGCATTGCCTCGATTCAGGCGGCTCCGGCGGAAACACTTGCGGCTGTAATTCTTAATCACGTCCTTCCCGGCCGTGCGTTCAGTCCAACTCTGGCAACCGGAAATGTGGCAGCAGCCGGTGGCGGTCAACTTGCCGTGGATGTCAGCAGTGGCGTCACCGTTAAGGGCAAGGGAAGTACTCAGGCCGCTAAGGTACTTATGGCCGACATGCTAGCTACCAATGGCGTAGTACATGTAATCGACCGTGTATTGCTTCCGTAAAAGCAGTACAGATGATTGATAAAAGGGTCGGACGCAGGAAGGGTAGAATCACCTTTCCTGCGTCCGACCCTTTTTGTGGTAGTTTATTCTCGAGAAAAAAACCTTATTCATCCGGCGTCAGTGATCTGATCACTTTACAGGGATTTCCAGCAGCAAAAACATCGGCCGGGATATCCTTAGTCACCACGCTGCCCGCGCCGATAACGCTGCGGTCGCCGATCGTTACACCCGGACAAATGACGGCACTTCCGCCCACCCAAACATCTTCGCCGATGGCGATTGGCTTGGCGTATTCCAGACCGGAAGCCCTTTCCTCGTGATTGATGGGATGCGTGGCCGTGTACACCTGTACATTGGGTGCAAACAGGGTTCGGCTGCCGATCGTAACTTGAGCTACATCCAGCACCACGCAATTAAAGTTGAAAAATACCTTATCGCCCACCTTCATATTGCTGCCGTAGTCGCAATAAAAGGGTGGCTGCAACCACAGGTTCGCCCCGGCATCGGGTATCAATTCTTTCAGGATACGTGTTCTTTCTTCCACCTCATCTTCTCTTGTGTCGTTCAGTTCCTTAATCAGCAACCTGGTTCTGAGTCTGTCGTCCGAAAGCTCCCGGTCCAGCGGATCGTACAATTCCCCGGCGAGCATCTTTTCTTTTTCTGTTTTCATATTGTCAAGATAGCGATAATTGCGGTTTAGCTGAAAATCGCTTGAATGAAGGGGGGTAGAAAAGTCGTGACGAATCTTTGATTTCTTATCCTATAGTTCGCGTAATTCTTAATCCGGTTTCATGAAGACTCTTTTGGCAGGTACTTTCTTTCTCATTTCAATCCAGTTTGCTTTTTCCCAAAAAGCCGAAGACCAACCTGGCCGTAATAACCAGAAGGCCGATGGCTACAAGGGAATCTGGTTTACGCTGGGCCAATTTTCCGAGTACGGCGATAAGTACTCGGGCGGCCTGGGTACTTACACCGCCAAGCACGTTCCGCTGGCAGTCTATGCCCCGAAGGTGAATAAAACTTTCTTTGTGTATGGAGGCACCACTGGCGAGCAGGATCGCTATTTGCTTTGCATGATCGGTAGTTATGATCACAAGAAAAAGAAGGTTTCACGCCCCACAGTGGTTTACGACAAAAAAGGCGTGGACGACCCGCACGACAACCCTAGTGTGGCCCTGGACGAGAATGGCTACATCTGGGTATTTGTAAGCGGCCGTGGCAATGGCCGCCCTGGTTTCAAGTACCGCAGCGAGCAGCCGTACAGCATCGACGGGTTCGACCAAATTACGGAGGAAACGATGACCTACCCCCAGCCCAAATACATTCCGGGCCAGGGTTTCCTGAACCTGTTCACCAAGTACTCCGGCGTGCGGGAACTCTACTTCGAAACCAGCCCCGACGGCGTCACCTGGACCGAAGATCAGAAACTGGCAGGCATCAAGCGCCCCGAAGACAAAAACGCCGGGCACTACCAAATCAGCGGGCAGGTGGGCGAGAAAGTTGTGACTTTTTTTAACTGGCACCCCAATGGCGACGTCGATCAGCGGACTAACCTGCACTATCTGCAAACCACCGACATGGGCAAAACCTGGACTACCGCCGACGGAAAAGAGGTAGCCGTTCCGGTAACAGATATGGCTTCGCCGACGCTGGTGAAGGAGTACTTCAGTCAGGGGCGAAACGTGTATCTCAAAGATGTGGATTTTGACAGTAACGGAAACCCCATCGCCCTCTACCTCCACGGTCCCGGCCATCAGCCCGGCCCAGAGAACGGCCTTCGGCAATGGGAAGTGGCCCACTGGAACGGCTCGGCCTGGGAAAACTACCCCGTCGCGACTTCCGACCACAATTACGACATGGGTAGTTTGTTCGTGAAGGACAACGAGTGGATGGTAGTGGCCCCGACCGAAAATACGCCCCAGCCCTGGGGCGGCGGTGGCGAAGTGGTGCAATGGAAAAGTACCGACCAAGGCAAAACCTGGGCGCGCGCCAGGCAGATTACCCGCAATAGCCCCCGCAACCATAATTACGTTCGGAAAGTAGTAGGCGGTCACGACCCATTCTATTACTTCTGGGCCGACGGCGATCCGGGTAAGTTCAGCCCGTCGCATATGTACTTTGGCGACAGCCAGGGCACCGTGTGGGAATTGCCCTATGCCATGACAAAGGACTGGGCCCGCCCGGTAAAGCGGAAATAATCAGAAACTAGGTTTAACAGGAGCGGTAGGTGGTCTTCCGTAGGGTGGCTCCTGATCCAGCGGATCGTACAATTCCCCGGCGAGCATTACGCTGCTATGAGCGCGGCGTATCTTTGCCTTTACCACTACCAAGCACTCAGCTCCCCACATAAATGAACTACCACAGCGCTACCCACAAGGAGATATTTGAAGAACTAACTACCCAAAAAGAAGGCCTCGGGCATGAGGACGCCAGACAGCGGCTCGGTGAGCACGGGGCCAATGAACTGGAAGGGAAATCCGGGAAGTCGATCTGGCGGCTGATCCTGAATCAGTTTCTGGACGTCATGATTCTGATCCTGCTGGCCGCGGCCGTGGTATCGTTGCTGGTGGGCGAGGGCAGCGATGCTATCGTGATCCTGGTCATTGTGGTACTGAATGCCATCATCGGCTTTGTGCAGGAATATAGGGCCGAGAAGGCAATCGAAGCCCTGCGCAACATGTCGGCCCCTGAGGCGGTGGTACGCCGCGAAGGCACCGAAAAGCAAGTGGAGGCTACCGAACTGGTGCCGGGCGACATCGTGCTGCTGGAAGCGGGTAACCTGGTACCTGCCGACTTACGACTGTACGAGGCTGCGGCACTCAAAGTGGAGGAAGCCGCCCTCACCGGAGAGTCGGAAGCCGTAACCAAAACGACCGAACCAATTACCGACGAAGATCCTCCCCTCGGCGACCGCGTCAACATGGCCTACAAGGGTACCATCGTCAAGGATGGTCGGGGCGAAGGGGTAGTGGTAGCGACTGGCATGGAAACCGAAATGGGGCGCATTGCGCAGATGCTCGACGAAAGCGACAGCGAAACCCCTCTTCAAAAACGCCTGGCGACCTTTGGCAAGCAGCTATCTATTGCCGTCATCGTAATTTGTGCGTTGCTGTATGGCGTGGGCCTGCTGCGTGGCGAGGAGCCGCTTCGCATGTTGCTGACGGCTATTTCGCTGGCCGTGGCGGCTATTCCCGAAGCCCTGCCCGCAGTAGTGACCATCGCGCTGGCATTGGGGGCCAAACGGATGGCAAAGCAAAACGCTCTGATCCGGCAACTGCCGGCGGTGGAGACCCTGGGCTCGGTGACCTACGTGTGTTCGGACAAAACCGGGACCATTACCCAAAACCAGATGACCGTTCAGGAAACCTGGCAGCCCGATGATATGGTACTACCCGAACGGACCGACCTGACCAAAGAACAACTGCTGCTGCTCTGCATGGCCTTGAACCATGACGTCAATAAGGATGAAGAAGGTAACTACCTGGGTGACCCTACGGAAATTGCTCTGGTGGAGTACGTCCGGCAGCAGGAAGGTTATGAGCAGGATTGGGAAGAGCAGTACCCCCGGGCCGATGAAGTACCCTTTGACTCTACCCGCAAGCGCATGACCACGATTCATGAGTTTGGGGACAAGTACCTGGTAATTACCAAAGGCGCTTCGGAAGCAATGGACGATGTTTCCGTTCAGGAAGCGGGGCCAATCCTACGGCGGGCCGAGGAGCTGGCCCATGAGGGCATGCGGGTGATTTCGTACAGCTATAAGGTGATGGATTCTCTTCTGAAGGATCACAATCCCGACACGGCCGAATCTGATTTGGACTTTGTGGGCATGGCCGCCATGATCGACCCGCCCCGCGAGGCTGTGCAGGACGCTATCGCCGAGTGTTTCGCGGCGGGCATTACCCCCGTGATGATTACGGGTGACCACCCGGCTACGGCCAAAGCCATTGCGACCCAGGTAGGTATCTTGCAGAAAGAAAGCGACAAGGTAATTACTGGCAAAGAGCTGGGCAAGCTGTCACCCGAAGAGTTTGAGCAGGAGGTAGAATCCATCAAAGTGTACGCGCGGGTATCACCCGAGCAGAAGCTCAATATCGTGACGGCTCTCCAGAAAAGAGACCAATTTGTTGCCATGACGGGCGACGGGGTCAACGATGCCCCGGCCCTGAAGAAGGCCAACATCGGGATAGCGATGGGTATCACGGGCACGGACGTGACCAAAGAAGCCTCCCACATGATTTTGCTGGACGACAACTTCGCCACTATTCTGAAAGCGGTGCGCGAAGGACGGCGGATATTCGACAATATCAGGAAGTTTATCAAATACACGCTAACCAGCAATACGGGCGAAATCTGGACCCTCTTTCTGGCACCCCTGCTGGGCCTGCCCCTCCCCCTGCTGCCGATCCACATCCTGTGGATCAACCTGGTGACGGACGGTCTGCCCGGCCTGGCCCTGGCCGCTGAGCCCGTAGAAAAAAACACCATGCAGCGCCCGCCTCACGATCCGGCGGAGGGAATATTCAATCGCAGCCTGGTGATTCACATCGCCTGGGTGGGTATCCTGATGGGAATCATTTGTCTGGGTACTCAGGTCGTCAGCATGCGGCTGGACAACCCTAAATGGCAGACTATGGTCTTTACCGTGCTTTCATTGAGCCAGTTGGGTCACGCCCTGGCCATCCGCAGCGATAAGGTTTCCTTATTCCGGCAGGGACTCCTCAGCAATAAACAATTGTCCCTGGCTGTGGCCTTTACCATCCTGTTACAACTAGCGGTCATTTACGTCCCCTTCTTACAGAATATGTTCCATACCCAGGCGCTGAACTGGGGAGAACTAGGCGCGTGCCTGGGTGTTTCAAGCCTTATTTTTGGGGCGGTAGAGGTAGAAAAATGGATCAAGCGGCGGCGGGGTGGCGCGGTATCTTGAGTAGGTAGTTGGCTGCGGGCTGTTGACTTTCTATTGTTAGCGTGGACTTTGGAATGGGTTAGACCGTCGCGGCCCTCTCATCTTTGGTAAAGGGTCAGTCTTCGGAAGACCCTGCACAACAACTCATGAAACACTACGACGAACCGGACGCGGCTAGTACCATTTTTGCTTCGTATAGCTCTACTTCGTCGGGAAGCTCTGTGTTGAGTACTTTCATGTCTAAAATCTTTACTTATGAAACGATGTCCGGTATTCTTCACCCTCGTTCAGATTTCACCTTCGTGCAAATCCCAGATGGGGAAGCACATCTCGTAGTCGTTCCAAACAATATCCCCGTATTCAATGGTGAACGACTGAAACAGACCCTCATCCAGATACTTACGAGTCATTGGATTTTTGGCATTTTTTAAAAAATCACCAAAATCTATGAGTTGTTCAGATCCGTCAGAAAACCTGAAACTGATGCGGTAGTCGCCTTTATACTCAGCTTTTTCAATTGAAATTACCATGGTCTAAATCTTTTTGGTTATCCGTTCTGCCTCGATCGTTTTGTTGTAAACGAAGAAGGCAACCCATTTCTCAACGATTTCTTTGTGATAAACCTCTACCAGCTTTTTGAGTTTCTTCAAATTTTTGGCATCGAGCGGCTCTTTCCCTTTAACATCCACAATTCTTACTTCAACGAATTCACCATTTTCAAAAATTATCTCTGCTTTGCTCTCCTTACCCTGGTACTTGCCATGCACATGAATCGGTTCATGCTCCTTGGAGTAGAACAAGATTACCAACCCCAAGTACTCGTATAGTTTCGGCATTGTTGTTTTTGGGCGATTGCGTAAACTTGGCTGCGAGGCCGTTGAATGGGACCGACCGTCGGCGGCTTCCTTATCTTTGGCACGCTGTCATCCTTCGGAAGACCGCGCACAACAGCAGAACACTACGACGAACCGAGAATGTATCAGGCGTAAATCAGCTTACCTTTGGGTTGTGGAATAGCCCGACCTTCTAATCCGGCAGTTTCGATCCATTCACTAATGATGGTTTC
>NZ_JBGSXF010000594.1:0-7269 GCF_041751555.1 Persicitalea sp.
CCTGGAAAAACTCGGCAGTAACATTCCGAGCGACGTACTGTTTTCGCTGAGTTGGCTGGCCACTCATCGTCCCAACTTATTGGCCGAACAGTACGATGCCCTATTGCATCACCCTTCCGAAACCGTCCGCCGCCAAACCCTACTGACGATTGCCGATTCGGGCGAAGCCTACGACCCCATAGCCCTCTATCGACTTGCGCAACGTGACGAGTCCCCGGCCAACCGCAAACTGTGCAGCCAAATCGCCTGTCAGCAAAATGATTTGGCCGAAAGTCAGGTTTTGGCTTTCCTCAATTCAGACGACTTGAGTACAGTGCAGGGAGGCATCATTGGCTGTAAAAAGTCGGGGCGTTTTACATCCCTGACCAACGCCACGTTGCGCTATTTGTCCGAATCGGAATTTGAAAAAGACCAACTGGCTGCCCTCGATTCTATTCAGGAGTTGGGCGAAGCGGGCTATCAATCCTTCATCGTTCAGTCTTTGTCTGGTTCTTCTTTTGCCATCACCGAAAAGGCTATTGCGGTGGCGGCTTCACAACCAACACCGGAATCTTGCCAAAAGATGTTGCAACTCACCAGCGATCGAACTTACGACAAACAGGCGATCATGGGCTTGTTGCTGGCGGGCGCACTGGGTGACTCGGGCATTCAGCAGACCATCGAAGAAGGCAAACCGCATCTGATCCATTTTATCGCCATCGGCTGCGAGCGCTTCCGTACACCGCGTACGCTGGGGCTGCTCATCCAGTTGTTGGGCAGCGAGCGTCTCCGCACCCGCACCGCCGCCCTGCGGTCACTCAGCCGCATCGACCCGCCGCGCGATCAAATGGCAGATTTGTCCGACTATTTACAACAAGAATTCAACTACCTCTATCAGTTATTAGGCGGGCTCGCTGAAAACATCAGCCCCTCACTGAACGCCAGTCTCGATTTTGAAATCGATGACAGCATCCGTAGGATTTTCTTTTTGCTCATGCTGACGCACGACGCCCCCATGGTGGAAAATGCCATGCTCAATATCGAGCACAGTTCGCGCGAGAAGCGGGCCAACGCCGTCGAGATTCTGGACAATATCATTCCCCGTAATGAGTACTTAGCCTTGCACGCGCTGCTGGAAGAAGGTACTCCCGCAGAAAAGCGGGCGGTGTTTGAGAAAACCGTCTGCCGTCAGCAGCAGTCGATTCCTATTCTCGACTACATTCTAGCCCAGGGTACCACAAAATTCAGCGAATGGAGCGTCGTGCAAGCCCTCGCTGCCGTCCCCAACGACTACGACCAAACCACGCTGGTTCACTACTATGACCACGCCGATCCGCTGGTTCGGGAATCGGCTTTGCAGAAAGGTATAGAACTGAACCTCACTATTTCCCAAGAAAATATGTCACACGAAAAGATATCCGTCGGCGTGGTTTCGCCGCTTGAAAAAGTGATGGTTTTGAAAAGATCACCGCTTTTTGAAAACACCCCCGAGAACGTCTTATCGGCCATCGTCCCGATCATCACGGAACATACCTGCGAACTGGGTGAAGTACTTTTCGAGAAGGGCGAATTAGGCACCTGCATGTACGTGATTTATTCCGGCACGGTGGAAATATTCGACGGCAAGACCAAACTCGCGCAGTTCGGAGCCAACGATATTTTTGGTGAATTGGCTCTGCTCGACGCCGAAACCCGCTCGGCATCGGCGGTCATCGCCGACCCGACGCTGCTTTTCCGCATCGATCAGGAAGATTTCTACGATCTGATGGAGGAGCGTTCTGAATTACTGAAAAGTGTACTGAGTATCCTTTGTAAGCGGATTCGGATGCAGAACGACCGTCTGCGGAGAATGGAGAAAGCAAATTAGACGGCGGACGTCAGATTTTGGATTTTGGACGCTGGATTTACGAGTTCTACAAAGTCCGATGTCCAACGTCCACAGTCCAACATCAACTAAAAAAAATGAAACGACGCACCTTTATTGAGAACTCCCTGCTGGCCTCCGCCAGCCTTGCTTTGTTACCCGAGTCTGCTGCGCGAGCGGCGGCACCGCCGGCTAGCACGCCCTACCGCAGCAACTGGAAGAGTCAACAAGATCGCATCTGGATCGACGAAAGTCTCTGGGCCAACCGCTTGCAGGACTGGCGGCTGCACGAGGGCGGTCTGGAATGCATCGTGCGGGGCCGCAACCGTTCGGTAGCCCTGCTTACCCACGAGTTGGGGCCGCAGAGGAGTACTTTCAATATTAAAGTAGGTTTCAAATTCCTGAATCAAGACTACCCCACCGACTACCTGGCGGTGAGGCTGGGCAGCAAAGGTCCCGTTGACGATCACCGCTCGGCGGCAATTTACGGCGCGGGCCTGAACGTGGGTGTCCGGGCCGATGGCAAATGGGTGATCGGCGATAAAATCCTGAACTCCGACTACTCTCCCGATCTGTCACTTGGTAATCTTTCGCTGTACATACTAGGTACGCCGCTCACCAACGGCGACTATAACCTTACGCTTCGCCTGGCCGACGGCGCGTCCATCTTTGCCGAAAGCAAGGATAATCGCGTAACCGCCGAAGCAATAATTGGCGGCTTAGCCTTGGTCAGCCACGCCGATATCAAATCCCAGCAGGAAATTACGCCTGGCATCCGTTTTGAAGAATGGCTGGTAGAAGGTAACAAGGTAAATATTCACGAAGATCACACCTACGGCCCTATCTACTTTGCCCAATACACGCTCAGCAACGGCACCGTCAAGCTATCGGCGGCCTGCGCTCCCATGGGAAGTGGGGAACAGAAAGTAACGCTGGAACTTAAACAACAAGGCAACTGGGTACCCGCTGGCACGAGTCTCGTCGATCCGGTCAGTCGGGTAGCGGCTTTTCGACTCGCCGACTGGAAGGCGACAGAGGCCGTCGAATACCGGCTGGTGATGATGGTCGCGCAGAAAGGTGACGCGCCCTTCCCCTACTGGTACGAGGGCAGCATTGCCCCGGCTCCGCCACTCGATCAGCCCATCAAGCTGGGGTTGTTCAGTTGTAATTTCGACCACGGCTTTCCCGATGCCGATTTGCGCAAAAATATCTTGTACCACGACGTGGATGCCGCCCTGTTTCTGGGCGATCAGTTTTACGAAGCATCGGGCGGATTCGGCGTAGAAACTACCACGCTGGAACGTTCGATTCTGGATTATCTGCGCAAGTGGCAGCAGTTTGGCTGGTCGTACCGCGACCTGTTCCAGCACGTACCGTGTATTTCCATTCCCGACGACCACGATGTGTATCATGGCAATGTGTGGGGTGAAGGCGGTAAGGCGGCGCCCGCCGAAGGGAATGCCTACCAGCGGCAAGACGCGGGTGGCTACAAGATGCACCCCGACTGGGTGACAATGGTACAAGATACGCAGTGCAGCCACCTGCCCGATCCTTATGACCCTACGCCCGTGAAGCAAGATATTTCGGTCTATTACACGCACTGGAATTGGGGGCCGCTCAGCTTTGCCATCATTGAGGATCGCAAGTTCAAATCCGCACCCAAGAATATTTTTCCTGTCGAGGCAGGCATCCAGAACGGTTTCATCACTAATCCCGATTTCAAGGATGAAAGCTACCTGAATGCGCCCAACGCCGAATTGTATGGCAATCGCCAGGAGAAGTTCCTGGAAGAATGGACGAAGGATTGGAAAAATAGTGCACGAATGAAAATACTTCTTTCGCAGACCAACCTTTGCACCCTGGCAACTCTGCCTGCGGGTTCTACCAGCGACGCGGAAGTACCGAGCCTGAAGATGCCAGCGCCCGGCGAATACGTGACGGGCGATGCCCCGACGCGTGACATGGACTCCAACGGCTGGCCGCACAGCAAGCGCAACCGCGCGGCGGACATTATCCGACGGGGCTTCACGCTGCACCTCGCGGGCGACCAACATCTGGCGTCGGTGATTCGCTACGGCGTGGATACCCACGACGACGGCAGCTTCGCTTTTGCGGGGCCGGCTCTCAACAATGTGTGGCCCCGCCGCTGGTGGCCCACCTTGCCGCCCGACCATCAGCCGTTGCCGGGGAAGCCCAGGTACACGGGAAAATTTGAAGATGGATTCAAAAACAAAATCACGGTTCACGCGGCGGCCAATCCGCGCGATACGGGTCTAAAACCCGCCATTATCCACGACCGGGTGACGGGCTACGGCATCGTGAAGATCGATCCTAGCTCACGGCAAATCACGATGGAATGCTGGAAGCGCTCCGCCGATCCCGCCCAACCTGCCGCCGATGCGCAGTACGAAGGCTGGCCGATGACCATCGCCCAAACCGATAACTACGCTCGCAAGCCCTACGACTTCCTGCCCGAAATTCAGGTAGCCGACCACGCCGATGCCGTGGTGCAGATCATCAACGAAACCACCAAGACTGTAGAGTACACGCTCAGGATCAAGGGAGATCGCTTTACCCCGCCAGTCTTTGAAAAAGCCAAATATACCGTGCGGGTTGGGGAGCCAGACATAGATAAATGGCAGGAGTTCAAAGGAGTACGACCCGGACGAAAGGGTAAAAGAGTGCTAAAAGTCAGTTTGGGCTAAGGAAACTTCAGCTTGCCTTTTCTGAATACTTCTTATCTTTGCTGCCTTAACGGGCCAATCGCCCGTTATATTCAACAACCACTTAACCGATTATTATTTTATTATGGCAAAAATGATGCTACTGGAAGGTACCGGATTGGTCATCAATCTCGATCAGGTAATTACCGCACAGAAAGGAATAGCCAACAAAAGCAAAAAGGCTTGCATCCTGTTCAACATGTCCGACCAGAAGGAAGTACTCTGGGAATTCGGCGACGACAACGACTGCAAAGAAGCATTCGAAGCGTTGACGGAATCAGAGGATTAACAGATAAAACGCTACAAGAAGTGAGGGGCAGCATCCGTACGGGTGCTGCCCCTCGTTGCTATACGCAGGTCTGTATTCGCTATTTCCTGGTCCAGCCGCCCAGGATAGCGCCCATCGCGGCCATGCTTACTACACTGAATCCGGCGTTGAGTACCGATAGCGCTATTGGCTTCATTTCGTAGGCATTGTTGGTAAAAATATTGCCGCCGACGATGAAGGCTCCGATGAGTGCGCCCGTCAGCACACCAGTTTGTATTGTGCTGATATTCATGGATTTGAATAGTAAAGCCAGGGCGTAAGCGCTTAATAAATAGGTAATAAAACTGATGATAAAAGCATCAGGTCCGCCGCTGCTAGCCATTTCATCGTTAACGCCCGTCAGTTCCATCCAGGCTTCATTGAAGCCCATGTACCAGGCGGCTCCCAATACAAAAGTGGCAACCGCCGCCGCAAGTACGGCGAGGTAGTTGATTTTTAAATTCATGATTTAAGGAGGGTTTGGTTCTCAGGAATAAGTACCAAACCCTGCCCAACTACTCGATTCACAATTGCATTTTCGGTCTACTGTCGAACCAGGGTTGGGCCGTTTCCAATTGTGAAGCCAGACGGAAAAGCAAATCCTCCTCTCCCATTCTACCCGTGAACATCACACCTACGGGAAGATTCGTCTCAGTCCAATGCAGCGGCACCGACATAGACGGCTGTCCCGTCATGTTGGCGATGGCGGTGTAGGGAATGTAGCTGAATGTCCGCTCGATGAGATCGTCGAGCGTTTTACTTCCTTTCAAGAATCGGTAGCCACCCGTTTTTTGGAGTAGTTTCAAGGAAATATTTTCCTGGGTGGTATTCTGCAATTCGCCGATCTCGATGGGTGGACGCGAAAGTACCGGAGTCAGGAACACATCGTACTGCTGATGAAAGGCCGCCATCTGCCGCGAAAGCTGATTCCAGAGGAACATCGCGTGGGCGTAATCGGCTCCGGTATATACTTCGCCCAACTTGGCGAGCAACCAGGTATTGAGTTCCACATCGCCCGTTTCTACCGAGCGTCCCAGGTACTTGCCCATAGTGCGCAGGGTGGCGGCCGTCTCGCTCACGACTACCGGAAAAAACAACTCTTTGAAAACTTCCGGGCCATAGGGCAAGGGTACTTCCTCCACCTCGTGACCCAGCGTTTGGAGCAGCCGGGCAGTTTTCTCGACTGCCCTGACGCATTCAACATCCACCGACCGTGATTCGTAAAGGTGACGGGAACACATGGCTACCCGCAGTTTGCCGGGATCACGCCTGATTTCTTCTGCGTAGGGGCGCTCGGGCGCTTGAATCTGATAAGGATCACCGGGAAGGAAGCCTTGGAGGATATCCAGCATCGCGGCACTATCACGTACCGAGCGCGTCACGGAGCCCTCCACTACCGCGCCGCCCCACCCTTGACCAATTCCGGGACCTAGCGATACACGTCCTCGGGAGGGTTTCAGGCCAAATAAACCACAACATGATGCCGGAATGCGGATAGAACCGCCGCCATCGGAAGCCGTAGCCGCCGGAACGATGCCCGCCGCCACTGCCGCCGCCGAGCCACCACTCGACCCACCGGATGAATATTTGGTGTTCCAGGGGTTCCGCGACGGACCGAAAAGGGAGGGTTCAGTAAAAGGTGTCAGACCGAATTCGGGGGTATTGGTTTTTCCAAAAAGTACCAGTCCGGCCTTTTTACAGCGCTCAATGTAGTAGCTGTCGGTCTGAGAAACGAAGTCCAGGTACCCCTTGCTACCGAAGCGGTTGGGCGTTCCGGCCCATTGCAGGCCCAAGTCCTTGACTAAAAGCGGAACGCCGCGTAAACTCCCTTCTTCCGGAAGATTCGCCGCCATCGCTTTCCCTTCCTCGTAAAGCGGGTGTACAATGGCATTGATCGCCGGGTTGCGCTTTTCGGCCAGAACGCGGGCATTTTCCAGTAGTTCGAGCGGGCTTACTTCCCCGTCTTTTACAAGCTGGGCCAGGCCCACGGCGTCGTATTTTTGGTATTCGTCGGTGGTCATGGAAAAGGGTAGGTGAGTTTATATCACAAGGCTTCCAGAGGTGGGAGGGGTTAAATGGCGTAATGCTTCTGTTCGTATTCATGGATGAGGAGTTAGAGTATTTCCAGCAACTCACCTTCCTTAGCACTGGGGCTGGTGTGAAGTACCCTTCCCTTGTTTTCAAGGTAATAGCTTATTTTTGTCGAGTTTTGAGGAATTTGATAAGTAGATTTTTAAGTTATCTGAAAAGCTCATAGACTTTCAATATCACTGCTTCACAAATACCGATGTGCGTCTTCTCGCTATCGGTGACACTGTCCTGATACTCGTTTGCAGCTTTTCCCATCTCTCGCAGATAATAGTACTTATTCAGATGGTTTATCTCCCATTTAATTT
>NZ_JBGSXF010000595.1:0-4422 GCF_041751555.1 Persicitalea sp.
CTGGAAGCGGTGAACAAGCTGGAATTCGTGAGTGATTTTAAACCCGCCGAATTGCACTTTACCGAGTTCGGCGACAGCAGCATTAATTTTCTGATTTGGTTCTGGCTTAAACAAGAGGTCGCCGGCCCACCCCTCGCCAAGAGCGAGGTCATCAAAGCCATCAAGAAGACCTTCGACGCCAACGACATTACCATACCGTTTCCGATTCGCACGCTTGAATTCGCCAAAAGTGACGCGCCCGCGAAGGAGTTGCCGATGTTGGACGGGCGGGAGAATTGAGTGATGATTGATGAGTGATGAGTGATGAGTGATGATAGCGAAGCCCGCGCTGTAATGAAACTACTTATCAAAGATAAAGCCCCGCCCGGAAAACATTCCAGGCGGGGCTTTATCTTAAAGTATGAACTAGCGGAATCCAGTATTCACTAATTCACTCAATCACTAATTCAAAATTAATAACGGTACGTCTCCGGCTTGAACGGTCCTTCGTACGTCACGCCGATGTACTCGGCTTGCTCAGGCGTGAGGGTATCCAGCTTCGCGCCGACGTGCTCGAGGTGCAGCTTAGCAACCTTCTCGTCAAGTACTTTAGGCAGAACATATACCTTATTTTCGTACTGATCCGTGTTGTTCCACAGTTCGATTTGTGCCAAAGTTTGGTTGGCAAACGAGCAAGACATTACGAACGACGGGTGACCCATGGCGCAGCCCAGATTCACCAGGCGACCTTCGGCCAGCACGATGATGTCTTTGCCGTCGATGGTGTACATATCCACCTGCGGCTTGATCTGCGATTTAGTGCTGCCGTAAGTTTTATTCAACCACGCCATGTCGATCTCGTTGTCGAAGTGGCCGATGTTGCAGACGATGGCCTTGTCGCGCATATTGCGGAAATGGCGCTCGCTGATGATGTTGAAGTTTCCGGTGGCGGTCACGAAAATGTTAGCGCGCTCAGTGGCTTCGTCCATCGTTACTACTTCGAAACCGTCCATGGCGGCTTGCAGCGCGCAAATCGGGTCGATTTCAGTCACCAATACTCGTACGCCCACACCACGGAGCGATTCGGCAGAGCCTTTTCCTACGTCACCATAACCAGCCACAACGGCCACTTTTCCGGCCATCATCAGGTCGGTAGCGCGGCGGATGGCGTCCACGAGCGACTCACGGCAACCGTATTTGTTATCGAATTTCGACTTCGTCACCGAATCGTTGACGTTGATAGCGGGCAGGTGCAAGGTGCCTTTCTTCATCCGCTCGTACAGGCGGTGTACGCCCGTAGTAGTTTCTTCGGAAAGGCCTTTAATGCCGTCAATCAGTTCAGGGTAGTCATCGAAGACCATGTTGGTCAGGTCACCACCGTCGTCCAGGATCAGGTTCAGGGGCTGACGCTCTTCACCGAAGAACAACGTTTGCTCGATGCACCAGTTGAACTCCTCCTCGTTCATTCCTTTCCAAGCGTAAACGGGAACGCCCGTAGCCGCAATAGCCGCAGCGGCGTGATCTTGGGTCGAGAAAATGTTGCAGGACGACCAGGTCACGTCCGCGCCGAGGGCAGTGAGCGTCTCAATCAGCACGGCGGTTTGAATCGTCATGTGCAGGCAGCCCGCAATGCGCGCGCCTTTTAGCGGTTGCGCGGGACCATATTCCTCACGAATTTTCATCAAGCCGGGCATCTCAGCCTCAGCCAGCCCGATTTCTTTCCGGCCCCAATCGGCCAGATTGATGTCCTTTACTTTGTAGGGTACGTAGGTAGTTTCAGTTGTCGTTGACATATTCAGGTTTTTGGTTTGCAATCTTTATAAAGTACAAAAATAATAGATAAAACTCTTTTTTGGAAGAATTGTAGATGATAATTGACTTTATAGTTTTTAAATTAGATTAATTGTCCAATAGAATGCAATTCTGCCCAAAAACCAAGTAAAAGTATGCAACTTGTTTAGTGATTGGGGATAATTTGTCTTTATCGAAATAGGACTAAATCACAAAAAAGGCGGAGCCACCTTTCGGTAACTCCGCCTTTCTCGAGGGCCCATCGTCGGCCTACACTTCTTCTATCTCGTTCTCTTCTTCTATAATAGCGGCGACCTCTGTCACTTTCGGGGCACGACCATCGCGGCGTTTGCTCTTGAATTTCTTGACCTGAATTTTCAACGTTTCGACCGCCAAGTCGGTGGCTTCCTCGAACGTTGAACCCTGTTCTTTGACGAACATAGTACCACCCGGCACGTATAGCTTCACTTCGAGTAGTTTAGTATGGACTTTGCTCGTTTCGTTTCCATCCAGTTTGAGGAACACTTCTCCACTCGTGATACGGTCATAAAATGTATCGAGTTTATCCATTTTCTGCTGAATAAACGCCAACAGACTCGCGTCGGCGTCGAAGTGGATGGCTTGCATCTGCAATTTCATAAGCACATAGGTTTAAGTGAAACAAAAATCCTCCTAATAAATCAGGGAATCAATCAAGGTAATTTCTGGCGCAATGTCAAGAGCTTGTGCCGTATTTTTTGCAAAAAAAACAAACTCGAAATCTACAATTCTGCTAAACCTCCTCCAAAAGCGTCCGAAACGATACGTAGCGTTCTTTATAACGCTCGTGATGGCGCTGCTGGAAATCGGCCTGATGCTCGGTTTGGTAGGCGAGGTAGTCTTCCATCGTGCGAAAGCAATACTGCACCGAGTAAGTCACGCCTTCGTTCTCGATTTCGGTCAGCAGCCGCAGCATTTTGTGTTCGGTTGGTAATCCGGTAGCCATCATAGCGGGAACCTGCACGGTTTTCATCCAGTCGAGCCAGTCTTTCTCGGCCATTCGGCTGATGTTATAGGTGGTGTTGTAGAGAATCATACTTCGGGGGTTGTAAGCTTTAGGCTTTCTTTGTTAGGGTGTTTTAGGGCAATATAGGGATACCGTTCCATAAACGATACCTCCGAAGGCAGCTTCTCCTCGACTCACTACATTCAATAACTGCTCCAATAAAAATGGCCTATCGTAAAACGATAGGCCATTCCGTGTAAACCCTCCTCTATCTGTGATATAACTAGTGGGTCTTTGGAAGAGCCGCACATTTACGCAATACACAGGGTGTCAATAGCTTGACAGTTATTTGTATTAAAAGCTTTGTGCCAAAAAGGAATTTTATTACAGATGTTCATAAGTAAGTATCTGTTGATCAGGCAATTGAATTTAAAACTAGATGCATAAATTCGATATGCTATGTATTTGATTTAACGTATATTGGTAAAAAAATCCTCAATCTAGCGTTATTTATGACCATAACTGACCACAACATAACTATACGTTGCGCAGCATTTTAATGTGTTCGATGCCATCCTCGAGGTAAACATCGCCTAATTGCCTGAACTCGAAAGACTCATAAAACTTTCTCAGGTAAAGCTGTGCGCCAATCTGAATTGGCACCGCGCCGTACAATTTTTCAACTGCCTCGATGGATCGTCGCATCAGTTCACGACCAGCCCCATACCGGCGGACGCCCAAACTGGTAGCCACCCGCCCAATGGAGGCAAAGTCGTAAACCACGCCTGGCGGCACGATCCGGGTATAGGCAACCAACGAACCATCGGCTTTGGAAAAACCCAGCAAATGATGACACGCCTGATCCTTTCCGTCTAGATCAGGAAAGGGGCAGTCTTGCTCCACGATAAACACCTCGTTGCGCAGCCGCAGCAACGCATATAGTTCGTCGAGCGTCAAATCAGGAAATTTTTTAAGAATCCAATTGACTTGCATAGATGATAGATATAGATAACGAATAGATATGGATAACGAACAGAGATTATTAGCAGCAATAAAGCCACGTTTCGTATTTTTGCCAAAGTAGCATGAAACCAATCTGTAAGTTGAGTTTTGAATGAAAAATAGTTCGCCAGCCAAAGAAATCGCGTCCAACATTCATTCACTCACTCATTCTATCATTCAAAATTAACTATGGGAAGAGCATTTGAATACCGAAAAGCCCGCATGTTCAAGCGGTGGGACCACATGGCCAAGACATTTACGCGCATTGGCAAAGACATCACGCTGGCCGTAAAGGAAGGTACCGATGACCCCGCCACCAACGCCCGGCTGCGGGTACTGATCCAGAACGCCCGGGCGGCCAATATGCCCAAGGACACTGTAGATCGGGCCATCAAGCGCGCTTCGGAACGCGACCAGGCCGACTACAAAGAAATGGTGTATGAAGGCTATGGTCCGCACGGCATCGCTATCCTGGTCGAAAGTACCACCGACAACCCTACGCGCACGGTGGCCAACGTCCGCAGCTACTTCAACAAGCTCGGCGGCAGCCTGGGTACCATGGGGATGCTGGATTTCCTCTTTGATCGCAAGTGTATTTTTAAGATCGCCAACACGGGTCAGAACGTCGAGGAACTGGAACTGGAACTGATCGACTACGGCGCGGA
>NZ_JBGSXF010000596.1:0-6885 GCF_041751555.1 Persicitalea sp.
CGACATCGAGCGCCGTCGGCGACGGGTTCAGTACAGGATGGGACATTGGCGCAGGAAAGTAGGGTGGTCGAGTTGGTCAAGCATAAAGCGGGCCACGTCGGCGCGGCTGATGGAAGGTGACTCGAAGCCCCGGAATTGCACCGTGCCGCCCGTGGCGCCGAAGATGACAATTCGTTTAGCTGGCATAGCGGGTTGATTGTGGGTGTCTGGTAGCAACCAAACTGCTTCAAGGTCAAAGATATGGCAATACAGATTAGAAAAAACGCCGCTTGATAAGAATACCTTTTGAACCGATAGGTAGGCAAAACTGAATCCAAGTGTCCGATAATGAACAGTAGCGTCCGCTTTTGAACAGTCATAATTCTTTCAAAACCATGATTACAAGATAGTTGAATTCTAGGCATAGGTTTTTCAGGATCGTTGAACACTCTTTTAATTCCCATCGGGAGAACACATGGGTTCGCAGCGGCGGCTGTCCGACCCTACAATTCACTGTCATGCTAAAAAACAACCTGAAAATCGCCTTCCGCAACCTCTCCCGCAACCGAGATTTCACGATTCTCAATACGCTTGGCTTGAGCGTGGGCGTAGCTGCCGCGTTGTTGCTGTTTATGGTCGTGCGCTACGAAACGAGCTTCGATAAGTTTCACGCAAACTACAACCACATCTATCGCGTCATCCGGCAGCAGACCTACCCCGACGGTAGCGGCGAAGTGACGCCCGGTGCGCCGCTCCCCGTAGCGGCGGCCCTGAAAACGGACATTCCGCAGTTCGAGAAGGTAGCACCGGTTTTCGGTACCCTCGACCCGCAGGTAACCGTACTGGGCAGCGACCCCAACTCCGCCGATGTCTCGAATAAGTACCTTGAGGACAACGAAGGGCTAATGGTCGATCCTGAATTTTTCAAGATGTTCGACTACAAATGGCTGATCGGTGGAGCCGAAGTACTGGCGCAGCCCAACGTGATAGTGCTCTCGCGGAAATTTGCTGAGAAGTATTTCAAAGATTACCAGCAAGCCGTGGACAAGTACCTGCGCATCAACAACAACACGACGATGCGCGTAGGCGGCGTGCTGGAAGACGCGCCGCTGAACACCGATTTTCCGCTCAACATAGTGCTTTCCTACGCATCGAAACGCGCCCAACCCGAACTTTTCGGTTTTGGGGGGTTCGATAATTGGGGAAGTACCAGCAGCAACGACCAGATTTTCGTGCAGCTGCCCGGGAAATTTCCGGTGGCTTCGGCGAATGGCATGCTCGAAAAATTCTCGCGCAAGCACTACGACAAGCGCGAGGGAAACAGCAAGGATACGCACAGTCTGAGTCCGTTGGCGGAGGTACACCACAACGTGGAACTGGACAACTACAAAGACCGCGCAGTACCCCACGAGCGTATCCGAAACATCGCCATTGTGGGCATTCTGATTTTATTGATGGCCTGCATCAACTTCATCAATATTTACTCCGCCCTGGCCACCAAACGCGCCAAGGAAGTGGGCGTCAGGAAAGTACTGGGCAGCCAAAAGGGGCAGCTAGTCGCGCAGTTCCTGACCGAGACGTTTCTGGTCGTGCTGGCGTCAGTAGCGGGTGGCTTCATGCTGGCTTACGCGGCTTTGCCTGTGCTGGAAGCTATGTTCGGCGTACCCACCGACCCGTCGTTGTATTTCACCCCCGAACTCGGCCTGTGGTCATTGGGCGGACTGATTGTCCTGACGTTGCTGGCTGGCTTGTATCCGGCCCTCATACTATCCTCTTTTTCGCCGCTGGAAGTTTTTCGCAAGAAGGTGTCAAGCGGCTGGTCGGGTGGTCTGACTTTGCGCCAAAGCCTGATCGTTTTCCAATTTGCGGCAGCGCTCGTCCTCATCATCGGTACGGTCATCAATCTGCGACAGATGGAGTACATCGGTCAGCTCGATCTGGGATTTGTCAAAGAGGGCGTGTACAACGTCAATATGGATACTGAGTACAGCGCCCGCAACGCCACGCTGCGTAACGAATTACTGCAAATACCGGAAGTGAGCGCGGTTTCTTTTTCTTCGGATCAGCCTTCCTCCGGTAATAACTGGGCCGGCAATTTTGCCTTCACCAATATGTCGGAAGATGAGGATTTCCAGATTTCCATGAAAATGGCCGATGGCGATTACTTCAAAGCCTACGGCATCGAATTCCTGGCGGGTGGGCCCTACGCTAATGCCGACACCAATACCAAGTTCGTGGTCAACGAGCGGCTTCTGAAAAAACTAGGTGTCAAAGATCCGGCTTCGGTCATCGGCCACGAGCTGCGCATGGGCGGCTGGGAACCCGCGCCCATCGTGGGCGTCATCAAGGATTTCCACACCAAGTCGGCCCGTGAGGATATTGACCCCATTCTCGTAACGCAACTCTCCAAGTTTTACTGGTCAGGCGCCATCAAACTGGAATCCAAAGACTTACCGCAAACGGTAGCAAAAGTCAAAGCCGCTTACGAGAAAATCTTCCCGGAAGTACCTTTCGTGGGCAAATTCTACGAAGAAAACATCGAGAACTTCTACCAGGCTGAGCAGCAAATGGGCTTGCTCTACCGCGTCTTCGCCGGACTGACGATCTTCATCGCCTGCCTGGGTCTCTTTGGACTCTCGGCCTTCGCCGCTGAGCAGCGCGTCAAGGAAATCGGCGTTCGCAAAGTACTGGGTGCGTCCGTAACGAGTCTGGCGGCTTTGCTATCCAAAGATTTCATGAAACTAGTTGGTATTTCCATTATCATCGGCTCGCCTATCGCCTACTATCTCATGAAGTCCTGGATGGCAGAATTTAAGTACCAAATCGGTATCGAATGGTGGGTGTTCGTGGTCGCTGCCCTGCTGGCGGTGATGGTGGCACTGCTGTCAGTGAGTTACCAGGCGATTCGCGCGGCGTTGGCAAATCCGGTGAAGAGTCTTCGGTCGGAGTAAGCGCACGGGTAATAGAAGATAGTACTGGCTTGCTTTTTTTGGGGAAATGTCAAAAAACAATTCTTCCCAAACCTCTATGAACCCCAAAACAGAATATATCCTCTCCGCGCTGCAAGGCAAAACCGCAATAATCGACTGGCCGCAGCTTCTGACAGAGATCATCGCGGTCTTTGCCTGTACCACGGGAACTATCCACACGCTGGATGAAGAAACCCAACTCCTGAACTTGCGGGCGCAGGTAGGAATTCCTGACTTTCTGCTGTCTAAAATGTCGGTGATTCCGATTGGTAAGGGCATGGCTGGCATCGCAGCCGAGCGGCGGCAACCCGTGGAAATGTGCAACTTGCAGACGGACGAATCGGGCGTCGCCCGGCCCTCGGCCAAAGAAACGAAGGTGGAAGGCTCCCTGGCCGCACCGATGCTGCTCGATGGCGAATTGCACGGCGTGTTAGGTATCGCCAAGCCCGTACCCTACGATTTTACGGAAGCGGAGATTAGTGATTTGATGAAGATTGGGGAAGAGCTGAGTCGGCAGCTGACGTAATGAGCGGCTTCCCCACCCGATCGATGTGTTCTTTCAAATCCCGGTTTTTCAGACCCTCGTAGTACAGCACGTCGATGTAATACGGAATGGGTAGTTCCTCATTGAGGTAGCCTGCGATGTCCATTGCGGTGCGGTGGCTGCACTCTTTCCCTTTAATGGCCAGGTCGATGTCGCTGCCTTGCTGGTAGTTTCCTTTGGCACGGCTACCGAAAACAAGTACTTCCTCTACCTCTGGGTAGCGCGCGAAGGCTCCGGTGAGAAGGAGAAAGCTTTTTTCCGAAATGCCAAATTCGTTCATAAGGCTTGTTGGAGTTTTTGAAAAACCTGATCAATGGCGTCGAAGTAGGTATCGACGATTAAATTATAGGCTAATTCAGCAGTCTCTTCATCATAGGTATGGCTCATCAGGTTGCGCTTTTGTAGCATATCGAGCCATACTTCCCCATCCAATAGACCGTATTTAAAAGCTTCTTTAATGACTTCGCGCGGAAACTTGACGACTACTTCATTTACTTCCAGGTAATATTTAACAGTCTTCCAGCCCAGCTCAAAAGTAAACTCATAAACCTGGATCACGCCCGCTTTTTCTAGATCCGAAGGGTTCTCCGTAGCTATGGCTTCCCGCAAGCGTGAAAGGGCTTTTTCAAAGTTTTGGAAACGTTGCTTCCAGCGGATGTCGGAGTTAGTCATAATTTCATTCTGCTTCAGAACCCTAAAACTACCCCCGCTCCCACATTCACGACCGTCACAAACCGACTTGGGCTGGTGGTTTCCTGTATAACAAAGCTTCCGAACCGGCGGTAGGTGGTCACGTCCTTCAACTGCATATCGGCGCCGATGGCGTCGGCGGTGAGTTGCAGGCGCAGATTATCCGTCAGCCGGAACCGCACCGACGCTCCGGCTCCAAAGCCGAATGCAGTGGTTGAGGCCTGGGTCACACTCGCCTCGACATCGGGACTGTCTGCCGCAGAAATGCCGAACAGCGTCACGCTCGGCGACTCGGCCAGCACCACCCCGGCCTGCACGTGGCCTTCCAACTCGACTTTTCCCAGCGGCAAGTACCCCGACGGACCGAGTAGCAGTGCTCCCAACTGCCAGGTAGAGGTTTCCTTTTGCCAACTGTAACTATCGGGTTTGGGCAGGAGTACACTGTACTCATCGATCAGCGGTTGCGCGTCGGTTTGGTTGATGTTCAAACTACCCGTCACCCGCAGTCCGAAGTGATCGGTAAGCCTCCGTTCGTAGTTAAGTTGCGCGTACACGCCCGACCCGGCCAGACCCGCCTTGGGATCGCCGAAGTTCTGACTGGCAAACGCACCGACGGGTAGGCTGTACCCACCCGAAAAGGAAACAAAGTTGCGCTGCTGCGCCACCGCGCCCAGTGGCAGTAACGCGACTGCCGAAAGTAAGACGGCGAGGATGAGCTTTTTTTGCAAAAACATATAATCGAAGATTTTGTGAGAGTAGTGAAATTGTCCTCCTGATTTTCAGCAAAAGTACCATAAAGTAGAGATTGAAGATTGGATTATAGACATCGGATTTCAAAAATTCCAATATCCAAAGTCAAACGTCCAACGTCACTTCCGATAAATACGAACAAACGCTTCTTTCGGTAACTCTTCGAAAGTGCCCTTGGCTAACGCCGGATTGATTTCGTAGGTGTATGTGTCGGGCTGGGTGAGGATTTCCTCACCAAACAGTTCGCGCTCGTTGAGCAAAGTGCGGCGCACCAACTGCTCTTCGTAAGCCTTGCCCTGCCGTTCGTTGTCACCCAGTACCAGGCGGATTTTCTCCCAATCATCGTAGAAGTACTCGCGCAGCAGCGGGATGATTTTCTGGCGGAACCTTTCAACCAATTCTTGGTAGGTAATTATTCCAAAAAGATAAGCGTGGCCCAGCGCGTGGTCGCGGTCGTAGAGGGCTTCGATCCGCTTATTCATTGTACGCAGCATAGCGCGCAAGTCGATGCCTTCGATGGTAGCCTCGGCCAGTAGTTCGGGGTCAGGCGGCATTTCCCGGAACGCGAAACGACGGCGCAGGGCCGTATCCAGCAGAGCGATGGAGCGGTCGGCGGTATTGAGCGTGCCGACGACATAGAGATTGGCCGGGATGCCAAAGCGGTTCCGCGAGTAAGGTAAGGTGAGCCAAAGTTCGTTCTCGGCCCCCAGCCGCTTATCGGGTTCCAGCAGCGTAATAAGCTCGCCCAGTACCGCCGAAAGATTGGCGCGATTGATCTCGTCGATGATGAGTAAATGCGCCGGGGCGGTGGCAAACCGTTCAGCCCGCCGGGCGGGCGTCTCGTCCAGGCAACTATCGAAGGAAGCATAACCAGCCTTGCGCGCGGCTTCCTCGCATGCTTCATAAAAGATTCCTTTCTTGACGCGGTAACTCAATTGCCCGCCAACCAGGTCAGGCCGGATGCCTTCCATGAATTCCTCGTAGCTATATGAGGGGTGAAAGGTCACGAAATGGGCGTCGGGAAATTCACGACGCAGTTGCTGGACGTAATTCGTTTTGCCCGTTCCCGGCGGGCCGTAGAGCAGGTAGTTGAGCGGGATGTTGGGGCGCCTGGATGGATCGGGACTTTTGTTTTCTCCAATCGGAGCAGAGGATTTATAGGATTCCGTCCCCTCCTCTACCTGGTTTTCCTGCCAGCCGGGCGTAGCGTAGGCGATAACCTCGCCGCGGTAAGATTCGTCGATGGCGGCTTTGTAGACGGCAGAGTTGTGCTTTTTGATGTGCGGACTACGCCGGGCCTTTTCTACGAATTCCAGCAGGCAGTTTTCCCACTGTTGCTTAGCCTCGGGGTCGTAGCGGTCCAGGTCGGCCTCTTCGAAGGGCAGCGGCAACCAAACATAATCGGCCTGCGGACCGTTAGATCGGGACTGAAATTCAAGCGACTGCGTGAGACTATGGTTTCCATTTTCAAGGTAGTTTTTGGGAAACACAAACCAAATCCGCAAACCTTCCTTGCGGCTTTTAGTTAGGCGTAGAGCCAGATATACATTGATGTTCACTGAAATGCCTGCCTCATTTTTTAAAACCACAATGGCAAGCCGGGGATCGGAGTCAGCCAGGTTAGTAACGTCCAGTACGTCTTTCAGTAGCCGGAAAAACAGCAGACTGGCTTCGGGGTGGCCGATTTCCCGGATTTTTTCAATAAGTTGCTGCTTCTGTTCTGCCTGATTCATGGGGTGGGACGAATTTTTAAAAGGAAGTGGCAAGATACCAAAACGCTATTTCATGGGACATGTGCAAAAAATCCGAAGCCCAAAATCCAGAATCTAGTAGCTACGTGTTACCTTTGGAACATAATTAGTACCCTTCAATCCTATCAATAAAACCAATCCTCATGGACAGAAAAGAAACCGACGACGAAGCCCGCTCAACTAAGAAAACTGGCAACGTACT
>NZ_JBGSXF010000597.1:0-2624 GCF_041751555.1 Persicitalea sp.
TAGTGTTGATGGCCGCAATCGACAAGGTTTCGGGTAGTATGGCCCGCAGCGCCTCGGCTTCCATCCGAACCGATAGCATACTCCCCTTTGGCAATTCGCTCACCATCTGCCCCCGGCCCGCGACTAATTTCAAGGCATCAAACAATGAGAAAACATCCGCCAAGTGGGCCGCGACAAATTCTCCGATGCTATGCCCGCACAAAACAGTCGGTTCAATACCCCAACTCATCCACAACCGCGCCAGCGCGTATTCGGTCACGAACAGTGCGGGTTGGGTATAACGCGTGTTTGTTAGTTTGGCTTCGGCCCTTTCGTCATGTTTCGCAGGAAACACTATTTCTCGTAAATCGACCTCAATTTCATTTTTGAGAATTTCGGCGCATTCGTCAACCGCTTGGCGGTACACTGCTTCATTTTCGTATAGCTCCCGACCCATGTCGAGGTACTGAGCGCCCTGTCCCGGAAACAGAAATGCCAGTTCACTAGGGTGTTGCGTGAGCGTATTAGCCATCGGATTAGGCAAGGCGATTACGGCCTCTGATCCGTCGGAGGCTACTACAAACTGCCGATGCTGGAAACCTAGACGGGTAGTTTGCAGCGTATAAGCTACATCCGCCAGCGGTTGATCGGAATTTTGCCGGAGATGGTCAGCAAGCCGGTCGGCGTAAATCCTCGCGCTTTCCTCTGACTTGGCCGACCACGTCAGCAATTGCAGGGGTCGGCTGTCGCCGGATGGCGTAGGTTCGTTCACCGCTTCCTCCAAAACTACGTGAACATTGGTGCCCCCCACGCCAAAGGAACTTACCCCCGCCCGGCGTACCTCTTCCGCCGCCCAATCCGTCAGTTTTGTAGGAACAAAAAACGGGCTATTGGCGAAGTCGATGTTGGGATTGGGTCGTTCAAAGCCCAGCGAAGGCGGAATTTGCTTATGGTACAAAGCCAGCGTCGCCTTGATGAAACCCGCCACGCCAGCCGCCTGGGTCAGGTGGCCCATGTTACTTTTGATGGAGCCAATCGGGCAATACTGATCGCGCGGTTGGGGTCCAAAAGCCATCATCAAACCTTCCAGTTCGATGGGGTCGCCCAGGGGCGTAGCGGTTCCGTGCGCTTCCAGGTAGCCGATCGTCGCCGGGTCAACTTGGGCTTCTTCGAGTGCCATCCGAATAGATGCGGCCTGGCCCTCGGTACTTGGTGCCGTAAAGCTACCCTTGCCTCCTCCGTCGTTGTTTACCCCCACCCCCTTGATCACGGCATAAATCCGGTCGCCATCCCGCTGGGCGGCTTCCAGACTTTTGAGCAAAACTACCCCCGCCCCATCACTGAAGACGGTTCCGGTACCCTCGGCATCAAACGACCTGGTGTGGCCATCGCGACTGAACATAGCTCCTTCCTGATACAAATGGCCACTGTTGACGGGGGACGTTACACTGGCTCCTCCGGCCAGCGCCAACTCACACTGTCCTTTGCGAATGCTTTCGACGGCCTGCGTAATGGCAAGCAGCGAAGTCGAACAAGCGGAATAAACGCTCACCGCCGGGCCTTTCAAATCCAATTGATAGGCCGTCCGGGAAGCGATGTAATCCTTCTCGTTCACGGTCATGGCTTGAAATGATCCGATCTGTTCGACCACGGCTTGGTTCGGCAGGACGTTGTTGAGGTAGTAGGTGTTGTTGCCGCATCCGGCATAAACCCCAATTCGACCAGGGTAAAAGCGGGGAAGGTAGCCCGTTTCTTCCAGGACTTCCCAAGCGATTTCAAGAAAAATCCGCTGTTGCGGGTCCATCACTTCGGCTAGTTTTGGCGTTAGCCCGAAAAAAGCCGCATCGAACTCGTGAATACCTTTGATTATTCCGCGCGCTTTTACGTACGAGGCATCACTTTTGGTTCCGTCTGGAATGGAGGCGTCTAAATCATCAAAATTGAAGAATTGGATGGTCTCCTGCCCTTCCTTTAGCACTTCCCATAATTCGTCAATGGTGTTGGCGCCGGGAAATCGGCCCCCCATACCGATGACGGCCACGTCAGCGGATTCATTTGACTGGGTTCGATTTGGTTCGGTCAGTTGCGGGATCGTTGGTTTGTCTTCCAGAGACGCAATAATGCCCGCAATGGTAGGATATTGGTAAAGCTTAGTAATCAGCAACGTGCGCCCAAGCTGCTGCTTCAAAGCGGCAATCGTTTTTTGGGCTAAAAGTGAATTGCCGCCTAGTTCAAAAAAATTATCGTCCAACCCGACCCGTTCTATGCCCAGTATGCTACCCCATAAGTCAGCCACCTGCTTTTCAAATTCCGACGTTGGCTCGCGGTACAAGACACCGAGCGCAGGGCGCTGGTTACCGGGTTGGGGCAGTTGTTTCTTGTCGATTTTACCGCTTACCGTTCGGGGAAAATCCTCCATCTGGACAAAGTGCGAGGGTACCATGAAGTCGGGCAACTGCTTTTCAATCCCTCTTCGTAAGGTTTCTACGCTGTACGCATCGGTTGTGACCACGTACGCGATGAGTTGCTTCTGTCCGGGCAGGTCTTCCCGCACCGTAACGACGGCTTGCCGAACCCCCGGCTGCTTCGTCAGGGCCACTTCGATTTCCCCGAGCTCGACTCGATTTCCCCTTATTTTTACCTGA
>NZ_JBGSXF010000598.1:0-15861 GCF_041751555.1 Persicitalea sp.
CATGTCAGTCGTCACGTCGCCGGGCTTGTAAGAAACCTTAAATCCGCCGCCGAGGTCAATGATTTGCAGATCGGGAAAGCGCATCGCCGCCTTGAAGATTACCTCCGAGGCTTGCAGGAAGGCATCTGCCTCCTTAATATCGGAACCCGTGTGCTGATGCAGGCCAATGATTTTCATGCCGTGCTGCGCTACTACCGCCAGAATATCGTTCAAAAGCAATACCGAAATGCCAAATTTAGAGTCGCTGTGGCCCGTCATGATTTTGGCGTTGCCACCCGCCGCTACGTTCGGTTTGAGGCGAATCAGGCAGGGCCGGGTGCCTTGGTAGTTTTGCCCAAACCATTCGAGCAGAGGCAGACTGTCCACATTGATCTTCACGCCCGCATCGACTGCCTCGCGTACTTCGGCGAACGGTACGCCGCTGGGGGTGAAAGTCAGCTGTTCCGGGGCGTAACCCGCCAGCAGGGCCATACGCATTTCCCCCACCGATACCACGTCAATTTCTACACCCAGGCTGCGCATCAACCGCAAAATGGCCAGGTTGGTATTGGCCTTACAGGCGTACTTGATGCGCATATCCACTTCGGCGAAAGCATCTTGCAACGCCTTTACCTGCCGGCGAATAATGTTGCCGTCGTACACGTAGAGTGGCGTTCCGTATTGTTGGGTGAGGTCTAGTAGGGTATGTGAGTTCAAAGTTTATGAGTTTAAAGTTTATGAGTTTAAAGTTTATGAGTTTATAACGTGTAACTTTATGGTTAAAAGTTTGTGAGTTCATCAGAAAAAAACTCATAAACTCATGCACTCATTAACTCTTTAAGAAAACCTTCCATTTCCCGCTGAACGCTCTGCGCTTCTTCCCGTGCTTTTACGGCGAAATCGGGGCCGTTGCTGGCGTAGAGGATGCTGCGGGATGCATTGACAAGTAGGCCGCATTGGTCGTTCATGCCGTGGCGCGAAACTTCCTCCAGACTTCCGCCTTGGGCGCCTACGCCCGGTACCAGCAGGAAATGGTTGGGGACGATTTTACGAATGTGGGCCAGGGCGTCAGCTTGCGTGGCACCTACCACGTACATCAGTCGGTCGGCATCAGCCCAGTTTTGGGAGATCGTCAGCACGTGTTCGTACAAGGGTTTGCCGTCAATGGTCAGGCGTTGAAAATCGTCGCCGCCGGGATTAGAAGTTAGGGCCAGCAGGATCACCCACTTGTTTTTGTAAGCCAAAAAAGGCTCCACCGAATCGTGCCCCATATAGGGGGCCACAGTCACGGCGTCGAAATTCAACCCGGCTGCTGCCACATCGAAGAAGGTTCGTGCGTACAGGCCGGAAGTGTTGCCGATGTCACCGCGCTTGGCATCGGCGATGGTAAAGTGGGTTTTGGGAATGTACTCCAGCGTTTTACGCAGGCTTTCCCATCCTTGCGGCCCCTGCGCCTCGTAGAAGGCGATGTTGGGCTTGTAGGACACACAGAAATCCGCCGTGGCGTCGATAATTGCCCGATTAAAGGCGAAAACCGGATCTTCCTCCGTTAGCAGGTGGGGCGGGATTTTCCTGAGGTCCGTGTCCAGGCCCACGCAGAGGTAGGATTTCCTGGCTATTATTTGTAAATAAAGTTGTTCGTAGGTCATTGGGAGCGGAAATATTGCGGCGAAATTACGACCTCTCCCGATAGATTCATAAATTTGCCGAAGACTACCTTTGCATCAATCACACACACAATCCAATAAAACGACAAATTATATGCTGATTCGAGAAACGTCTATTGCGGGACTGGTCGAGATTTTTCCCCGAATTTTTGAAGACGACCGGGGCGCGTTTTTCGAGTCTTATAACCGCGAAGCGTACGAGAAAGCCGGACTTCCGACCCATTTCGTGCAAGACAACCAATCCTTTTCGGTGAAAGGCGTTTTGCGGGGGCTGCACTTTCAGAACCCGCCCTTTGCGCAGGGTAAACTCGTGCGGGTCATCACAGGCCGCGTCATCGACGTAGCGGTAGACATCCGCCCCGAATCACCGACCTTCGGGCAATTCGAGTTATTTGAGTTGGACGCTAGACGCAACAACATGGCCTACATTCCCGAAGGCTTTGCGCACGGGTTTGCAGCTGTGGAAGATTCTATTTTCAGCTACAAATGCACCAATCTTTATAATAAAGCCTGCGAGTCAGGTATTATCTGGAACGACCCCACGCTGAACATTGACTGGGGAGTGAAAAATCCCATCGTTTCGGAGAAAGACGTCGAACTGCCAGCTTTCAAAACCTTGTTTGCGAAGCAGATTTCCTAGCCCAAAATCAGCCTCGTGATCAACCGCCTGTACGACACTTCCCTCAGTCTGCTTACCGACCTTTACCAACTCACCATGGCCTACGGTTATTGGAAGTCGGGTAAAGCCGAGCAGGAAGCAGTGTTCAATCTTTATTTCCGGAAACATCCTTTTGGCGGTGGCTTTACCGTGGCCTGCGGGCTGAGCAGTGCGATCAGCTACTTGAATGAATACGGGCTTTCCAAAAAAGACATCGCTTACCTCCGCACTTTGACGGGTAGCGACGGCCAGCCTCTATTTGAGGAGGAATTTTTGGAATACCTCAAAAATCTGGAATTCAAGTGCGACGTAGCCGCCGTACCGGAAGGTACTGTTGTGTTCCCGAATGAGCCATTGTTGCGCATCACGGGACCGATCCTGCAATGCCAGTTGCTGGAAACGCCGCTACTGAACCTTATCAATTTTCAGACACTGATTGCTACCAAGGCCGCCCGGATGCGGCTCGTGGCTCCTGACGACGCCCTGCTTGAATTCGGCTTGCGCCGCGCGCAGGGGCCTGACGGTGGCATGACCGCCAGCCGCGCGGCATATATCGGTGGCTTCGACGCCACCTCCAACGTGCTGGCGGGCAAGCTTTACGGCATTCCGATTAAGGGGACTCACGCGCACAGTTGGGTAATGTCTTTTGATTCCGAATTGGAATCTTTTGAAACTTACGCCCGGTTTCTACCCAACAATGTCACGCTGTTGGTAGATACTTACGACACGATCCAGGGGGTGAAAAATGCGATCATCGTCGGAAAACAGCTCCGGCAGCGCGGCCACGATTTGGGCGGCATCCGACTTGATTCGGGAGATTTGGCCTATCTGAGCATCGAGGCCCGTAAACTACTGGACGCCGCCGGATTCGAGAAAACATCCATCGTCGCCAGCAACGACCTCGACGAACATATCATGGCCAGCCTCAAGCAACAGGGGGCAAAAATTGACGTTTGGGGCGTGGGAACGAAGCTCGTTACCGCCTACGACCAGCCCGCCTTGGGCGGCGTATACAAACTGGCCGCCCTCAAAAACGAAAACGGCGAGTGGGAAAACAAAGTCAAACTCTCGGAACAAACCATCAAAACCTCCACGCCGGGCATCCAGCAAGTGCGACGTTACAAGAATGAGCGGGGTTTTATCGCCGACATGATTTTTGATGTGCGGGATAACTTATCCGAAAAAATCAAGATGATCGACCCTTACGACTTTACCCGGCAGCGCACTTTTGATAAAAAACACCAATATGAAGACCTACTCCAAACCATTTTCCAGGCAGGAAAACAAAACTATGAGATACCTCCGATAGAAGAAACGAAACTCCGGGTGCAGCAGCAACTCGCCCAATTCCACGAAGGCACTAAGCGTTTTGTGAACCCGCACACTTATCCGGTTGGCTTGGAGAAAAAACTTTTTGATGAGAAAACGGCTTTGATTGTGAAGTTGAGAGGAGGAAAGGAATGAAGGGGCAGAGGCACAGAGGCAGAAAGTGGAAAAGGATCAAATCATGCAATATCCAAAAAACGCCATAGGCGCGGGCGGTTTTGTAGCCGCGCGGCGGACCGTCCCGGAATTTATTCCGGGGAACGCTTGGCCTAAAAAATCATCTGCACACAATTCAACAATTGATCAACCTTCCGCCGTTATCGTCGGCGCGGGCATTGCGGGAATCGCTTCGGCCATTCGCCTGGCTGTGAAGGGCTACGCGGTGGATGTGTACGAAGGAAATGCCTATCCCGGCGGTAAGCTTTCTTCCTTTGAAATCAACGGCTACCGCTTCGATGCTGGGCCGTCGCTGTTTACCATGCCTCAGTTGGTAGATGACCTATTCGAGTTGGCGGGAAAAAAGCCATCGGATTACTTCAACTACCAAAAACTACCCGAAACCTGCCGATATTTTTACGAAGACGGCACTCGCTTCGTAGCCGACGCCGAGCCGGAAGCTTTGGCCCGGACCATCGAAAAGTACCTCGGCGAACCCGCCGAAAACGTACTGGCTCACTTGAAAAACAGCGCAGTGAAGTTCGAAGTGACCGAAAAGCTTTTTCTGCACCGCTCGCTGCACAAGCTGGGTACCTACTTTAACCGCGACGCCCTGAAAGGCTACCGGAATCTGCACAAGTTGGACGCCTTCCGTAGCATGAGTGCCGCCAATGCCAGTCGGTTCAGCGACCCACGCGTGGTGCAGTTATTCAACCGCTACGCCACCTACAATGGCTCCGATCCTTACCAGACGCCCGCCACGATGAACATTATTCCGCATTTGGAGTATAACATCGGCGCATTTTTTCCTAAAGGTGGTATGGTTTCAATTACCAACAGTCTGGTGAAATTAGCCGAGGATTCGGGCGTGAGCTTTCATTACGATAGTCCGGTCGAGAGGCTGCTAACTGACGGGAAACGAATTTCGGGTGTGCAGGTGAATGGCAATAGAATTAAACACGATGTAGTCATAAGCAATATGGACGTCGTCAATACTTTTCGCAAACTACTGCCCGAGGCGCGGCAGCCTGAGCGGGTGTTGAGGCAACCGAAATCCAGTTCAGCCCTTATATTTTATTGGGGAATCAAGAAGCGTTTTCCTGAGTTGGGCTTGCACAATATTTTTTTTAGCCAGGATTACCCCACCGAATTCAACCACATTTTCCAACAAAAAACCATTGGCGATGACCCAACGGTGTACGTCAACATCACCGCTAAGTACGAACCTGGCGATGCGCCCACCAACGGCGAAAACTGGTTTGTGATGGTCAACGCCCCCGCCAACGACGGCCAGGATTGGGACGCATTGATTGCCAAAACCCGCCAAAATATCCTGACTAAACTAAGTCGCCAACTCGGCCAGAATATCGAAAACTTGATCGAAGCCGAAGACACCCTCGACCCGCGCTTGATTGAAAGCCGCACCTCTAGCTCACAGGGGGCGCTTTATGGCAATAGCTCCAACAACCGCTTCGCGGCTTTTTTGCGCCACGCCAATTTTTCCCGGCAGTTCGAAAATCTGTACTTTGTAGGCGGCAGCGTGCATCCGGGCGGAGGCGTGCCGCTATGTTTGCTGTCGGCGAAGATTGCGACGGAGATGGTAGATTAAGTGTAAGGAATCTTTGACTATAGTCAGAAAAACTAGCCATCCGTTCACCTTATAATTTAAAATTTGAGAGAGATGACTTCATGTTCTAAGTCTGTGTGTCACTCTGAACAAACAGATCCATCCGCCCGTCCAAAGGTTAACCCGAAAGCGTTATGAAACCCCGTCCAGTCAGCCATTCCCGCACCACCCTTACCGAATTGATGATTCCGAGCTACGCCAATTTTGGTGGCAAAATCCACGGAGGTATTCTGCTGTCACTGATGGATAAGGTAGCGTACGCCTGTGCCTCACGTCACGCGGGAAACTACTGCGTGACGGTATCGGTAGACAACGTGAATTTCCTGCAAGCGGTGGAGGTGGGAGACCTGGTATCGTTGCATGCTTCACTCAATTTCGTGGGGCGCAGCTCGATGGTAGTTGGAATAAAAGTAGTAGCGGAGAATGTGACCACTGGTGTGCAGAATCATACCAACACCTCGTACTTCACGATGGTAGCCAAGAACGACCATGGACAACCCACGCCCGTGCCGCCCCTGCTACTGGAAACCCGCGAGGATGCCCGTCGATTTCTTGAAGCCATCAAGCGGCGGGAAATCGAAAACGAATCGAGCGACGCCTTCGATAACGAAAAGAACCGCTTATCGCTGGAAAGCGACCTTGATCGGTTGAGCGAGTACCGCTGTGTGGTAGGTTGGTAAAGTACTGGGTTAGGGTAAAATCCGGGGAATGATACTTAAAAGCAGACTCTTTTGATTTTAGTCAAACTGAAACACGCATTTGAAATTCCTGAAAAATTTCTTCAAGTACCTCTTCCTCTTGCTCATCGTCGTTGCGATGGGTATGTTTATTTTTATCAAAGCGGCCCCACAGTTTGGGGCCGCAGCCGAAGGCGCCCGCCTCGATAGGATGAAAACGTCGCCGCAGTACAGCGATGGTACTTTTGTGAATTCGATCCACACCTCGATGGATATGAGCGCGGACTCGATTGTCAGTACATTAAAAGAATTCTTTTCTGCCAAAAACACCCGCCCCGACCAACCACTGACTACTGATTTTTCAGATAAAAAAACACCGCTCGACAGTCTGATGCATGTCACCTGGTTCGGCCACTCAGCGGTACTTCTCGAAATAGAGGGCAAACGCATCTTACTCGATCCGATGTTCGGCCCGGCTGCTTCGCCTGTCCCGTTTTTTGCCAAACGATTCGCCTACCGTGAACCCATCGACCTGGCGCAGTTGGTCAACATCGACGCGGTAGTCATTTCGCACGATCATTACGACCACCTGGATTATGGCTCAATTCAAGAACTAAACCCCAATGTTGGCCACTTTTACGTGCCGCTGGGCGTGGGCGCGCACCTCGAACGTTGGGGAGTCGACCCCGCCAAAATCACCGAACTCGATTGGTGGGAATCCGCTTCGGCGGGCGACCTTACCTTCACCGCTACCCCACAACGCCATTTTTCGGGCCGCGGCCTGACTAACCGCAACAGTACTTTGTGGGCTTCCTGGGTAGTAAAGGGACAAGCACATTCGGTTTATTTCAGTGGCGACGGCGGCTATGGAACGCATTTCAGGGAAATCGGTCAGCGACTCGGGCCTTTTGATCTGGCGATGATTGAATGCGGACAATACAACGTGAAGTGGAAGGACATCCACCTAATGCCCGAAGAAACCATGCAGGCTTTTCTGGATTTGAAGGGAAAGGTACTTATACCGATTCACTGGGGTGCCTTCAACCTGGCGGTGCATCCCTGGACCGAAAGCGTAGAGCGGCTCAACCGCGCCAACACGACGGGTGCTTTCATCGCCACGCCTATCATCGGTACCCGCTATCCCATCGGGACAAGGCAACCTACGCAAAACTGGTGGGAGCACTGAGCGTCGTTACCCTAAATCTGCGGTCTGATTTTTTTAGTAGATAGGGTAAATGTTTTCTAATTCAAGGTTTTAACATATTCACTAACCATCATCAAACAAAAATGAAAAAGCTAATTCTGGCGGTTGCCAGCCTGACCGCCTCTACTTTCGTTGAACCAACGGCTTAAGCTGAAAATGCTGACAAGAATCTGAGCCAAATCAGCCGTGCCGACACGGTCAACTACGCCGAATACGCGGGAAAGTATAAAATGCAGGGAACGCCTTTTGACTACGTCGAGCTTACCGTCAAAGACAGCAAATTGCAATATGTCGCGGGCGAGTATCAGGGCACTTTAATGTCCAAGGCTACTAAGGATGAGTTTAGCGCCAATGGCGAGGCCACCGTCAAGTTTACCCGAGATTCCAGCGGTGAGGTAGTGAGTATGAACCTCAACGCTCAGGGAGAAAATTTTGTGGGAACAAAGGAAAATTCGAAAGCCGACCTGAATGTCTACGTAGGAAAGTACAAAATGGATGGGCTACCTTTCGAACACATAGAACTATCCGATAAATCGGGTAAACTACACTACGCTGCGGGGGACAATACGGGTGATCTGACCCCGATGAAGGATAAGGACAAGTTTGATGCCAACGGACAAGCTACCGTCAATTTTACGCGAGATGCCGATGAACACGTAAAATCCATTGTCGTCAATATTCAGGGGCAGGATTATATCGGAAATCGCGAAGCGTCAGCTAACAGTATGGCTGCCTACGCGGGTCAATACAAAATGGAAGGACTGCCTTTCTAGACCATGGAAATCAAGGCAGTGGACGACAAGCTGTTGATTAATGCGATGGGTGAGGAGGGCGAGTTGACGCCACTATCCGCTCCTGACCAATTCGACGCATCGGGCCGGGCTGTCTTAAAATTCAGCCGCGACCAGGCGGTCAGTTAACGGGCGTGACACTGGATGCCCAGGGGCAGAGTTTTAGCGGAAAGAGGCAGTAATGTACCAAGAGCCTGTGCTTAGAATATACGTCTTGATGCTTTCATTAATCTGGCCACAAAACGAGTTGAAACAGTTAGGAACGGATTTTGTTTAGAAAGCTACCTAATGTAGATTTATTACAATCAAATTTCAGTAATTATGAAGACGCTTAACCCAATTGCCCTCATACTATTCCTAGCCCTGACGCTGGGAGCTTGCTCCAGCAAGATGACCTTTCAGAATTCTTCAAAAGTCCCGGCTGCAACGGGTGAGGTAAAAGTTAAAAAAGACAAGAACAACAATTACGATCTTACCGTGAACGTGTACAATTTGGCAAAGCCGGAGCAACTCAGCCCCGCCCGCGAAGTGTACATGGTCTGGATGGATTCGAATCAGGGAATAACCAAGCGACTTGGACAGATCAAAATCTCTTCGGGCTTAATGTCTAAATCCCTTTCGGGTGAGCTGGAATCAAAGGCGATAGACAAGCCGGATCGGGTATTTATTACAGCCGAAAACGACCCCGAAACTTTAAACCCAAGCAGTGAAGTCATCCTGACAACTGGACGGTAGAAAACCAAGATTTCAAATTTCTCCTGACTTCCCGAAAGGCTCTTAGCTTTCGGGAAGTTTTTTTGTGGAAAAATCGACCTGTCGCCAGTAGTAAACGCTGAAAGCCAGCAGAAACAGTACCGCCAGTATCGATCCCTCAAAGCCAAAAGTACCACCCGACAGCCATGCCGGAGCGAGCGGCTTGAAACGAATGAAGCTAAATACGTCGAAGCCGCTCACATTGAAATCGAAAAAGCCTGCCTGCACAAAATTCCAGCCCCAGTGAAAACCCGTGCAGACCCACAGGTTGCGGTATTTGAGGTAGAGCAGTCCCAGGGCAATCCCCGCCAGAAAAATGTTGGTGCCTCCGATCCAGGCAAAGTCCGGGTTGAAAAAATGCAATAGCGAAAATAAGAACGCGCTCACGAGCAATCCAGCCACATCGCCAAAGTAGTGGGCGATCGTAGCCAGGAGAAACCCTCGGCTCATGATTTCTTCGGACCAGCTTTGAAAAAGGAAAAGTACCAGTAACCCGCTGAATTGCTCGAAGTTAAAAAGTGTCCCGGTATAGTCGAGCTTTTGCAAAACAAAAAGTACCCCAAATCCGGCGACGACCAGTATCACACTTAATCCAAAGCCTTTGGTCAAATCTGGAAGGAGATTCTTCCAGGTCAGCCCCATTTCCGTAAAAGATCGTTTAAAAATCCACTTCCTCATCACAAAAAAGGCGGTAAGGAAAGCGATGATTTGTGGAATGTAGTCGACCAGAGTTGCCTGGTAAGGATTTTGAGGGTTATTGACTCCCGAATCAGCCGGCATTCTCATGCCAAATACTTCAAAAATACCGGCAAAGGCGATAACGATGGGAAAAACAATTATCGCAAAAGTGAGGACTTCAAGAAGCAGATAGCCCAATTTGATTAAAAAAGTACGGGTCATTGGGCAGGTAGAAGCCTAAAATATAAAAAATGGAGAAAGGCAACGTGGTTCTAGACTCTAAATTCCTGAAAGACTCAGGACTTGCGGGAAGCTACGACGGTAGCTAAAAAGCCCGTTAGAAACAACACCATTGTGCCAAACACTATCGCTAAGTAAGCATGGAAAGGACTGGCATATTCCTGCATCTCACCGCTCGTCCAAAAGATAGGCGAGAGACTCATCCACAGAATGAGCAACACGCCCAAAACTACCCCAAGAATCGCACCTTTCTGGTTAATTTTCTCGACAAAAGCCCCTAACAAAAATAGCCCCAGCATTCCTCCACTAAACACTGATGCCAGTTTCCACCAGGCATCCAGCGCACTCTTGACATTGATCATCGCAAAGGCGATGCCGATGCCCACTATGCTGATAATGAACGTCGTGGCGTAAAGTACGCGCATCGACTTTTTCTCGGTCAGCTCAGTCTTGGAAAATCGCTGGAAGTAGTCCACCAAAACGACCGTCGAAGAACTGTTGATACCAGTGGAGATGGTACTCATGCCCGCGGCGAAAATGGAAGCGATAAGTAGTCCCGTGAGACCGGAAGGCAGCGCGTCCACAATGAAAAACGGAAATACCCGGTCACTTTTGGACATGTCACGCAGTTCAGCAGGCAGCGCATCCGGCATAGCCGTGTAGTAGGCAAACAGCGCCGTACCAATCATAAAGAAAAGTAGTGAAACGGGGACATACAACATCCCGCCCCATAGCGCTGAGCGCTTGGCTTCGGCGTCGGAACGTGAGGCCATGTAGCGTTGCACGTAGTTCTGATCGATGCCGTAGTTTTGGAGATTGATGAAAATACCGTAGATCAGGACAACCCAAAATGTAGAATCAGTCAAGCTACTCCCAAAACTACCCAGACTTAGTTTATCATTTTCCAGCGCAATGGTGACGATTTGACCCGGCCCTTCCGGCATCGAAAAAGCAATAAACAACAGGCAAGCCAAAGCTCCACCGATAAGTACAATGCCCTGAATGGCGTCGGTCCACATGACGGCTTGGATGCCGCCTAACAGCGAGTAGCCCATTACGACGAGCCCGGTAACGGCGATAATCGTCAGGATATCCCAGCCAAATAGTGCGTTGACAGGCAGGGCCAGCAAGTACAGGATCGTACCGATCCGCATCAATTGCGTCAGCAGGTAGCAAGCCGAAACGTACACCCGCGCCCAAAGTCCAAACTTGGTTTCCAGAAAAACATAAGCCGAAGGACTATTTAACTTTCGGTACAGCGGCACAAAAAACTGAACCGCCATCAGGGAAGCTACGGGAATGGACAAGCTGAAAACGAAGGCGTTCCAATTGGAAAGGTAGGCATTGCCCGGCAACCCCAAAAAACTAATGCTGCTTACGAAAGTCGCGAAAATCGACATCGTAACTACCCAGGTGGGGAAGTTGCTATTGCCCAGTGTGAAGGTTGATGCCGATTTGTCCTTTGAGTAAAAGGAAGCTCCAAACAGCGTGATACCGCCCATGTAGGCAAGGAAAACAATAAGGTCGAGGGTTTTCAAGGGTGCTTAGATTTACTATCCACCCCTCTCCTGATGGGAGAGGGGTCGGGGGTGAGGTGACAACGTCACAGCCTGATAAATATCTTCTTTTTGTACAAAATATAAGCGGGGATGAAATTTACTGCTGTGAAGGCAAGCGCGTAAACCATACTGGCGAATTTTGGGACCATGCCTGCGTCAATCATGGCATTGACTGTCAGTTCGTTCAGCGGCTGTCCCCCGAATTGCAGGCCGTAGAAAAAAAGTGCTAAAACATCAGCCAAAACATAAACAGTTATGGCATTAGCCCCGAAAATGACCCCAACACCCGTCCCGCGCTCGCGGCCCAAAATATCGACGACAAAGTACAACGCACCCAACAACAACGCGGCAAAACCCGAAGTGAGAAGCACGAACGAACTCGTCCACAGGCCTTCGTTGAGCGGGAAAGTCAGGCTCCAAAAGTACCCCAGAACTCCCGAAAATAATCCGGCAGTCATAAGGTAGTTGACCTTTTTACTTGGAGAAAATTCGCTGAGCATCAATCCTCCGGCCAGCATCCCGGTGATGCCCGAAACGGTGGCGGGAAAAGTACTGAGGATTCCCTCGGGGTCCCAATTGCCCTGCCACATCTTTCCCGGCAGGAGCTGCTGATCCACCCAAGCCGCCAGATTTACGCCTGGTTCGAGCATAACTTCACCTACGCCGGGTGTTGGGATCAGGGACATGGCCAGCCAGTAAGCTACCAGAATGACGGCTCCGATCCAGGCTTGTTGTTGCCAATTGGTATGAAGAAAAAGCAGCCCGCATATTAGAAACACGATGGCGATGCGGTGCAAAGTACCCGTCCAGCGGGCATCGGAGAAGTCGAAATCAGGCATAACGTTCAAAAACATCCCGACGGCGAAAATTTTTAGGGCCCGGATAATGATCTTGCTATGAAGTTCTCTTTTGGGTGTTTTCGCGGCCAGCCGCCGCGAGTAAGCGAGAGCGATGGAAACGCCAATTACAAATAAGAATATTGGGGCAATGAGGTCGGTGAACGTCAGGCCATTCCAGGCAGAATGATGCAGCGGAGGATAAACATATTCTTCCAGACCAGGGAAATTGACGATGATCATGGCCGCAATCGTGAAGCCGCGCAGGGCATCGAGCGACACGAGCCGTCGGGAAGTTTTAACCATTATTATTTGATTCGGGAGTAGTAGTGAAAGTGCGTTTTCTTATTGCTAGTAGTAGTTTTAGTACGCCGACGGGTAATATATAGGCTATCGGGCTGGGGCCGATACGCCGGAGCGGGGCCCGTACGCTCAGCCTGACAAGGTTGTCGGCTTTTTCCAGATCCCGCAAAATCAGTTTGCCATCATATTGCCTCTTGCATGAAAAAAGCTTTTTTCACCTACCTGCTTGTCTCCATTCTTTTTGGTTGTAATTATCCAACAGAAGAAAAACTGACCGGGAAAAGCGAATTGGCCGTTTCCTGGGAACTCATTAGCAATTTTACTGGCGAGAACGACGAGTTCGACGCCCGTTTTTTTGTAAAGAATAATGGCAAGCAAGAGTTAGATGATAAGCATTGGACACTATTCTTCAATATGGCTCCCCGGCCCATTTTACCCAATAAGACCCCTCAACCCGCCCGGGTCGAGCACATCAATGGCGACTGGTACAAGCTGGTGCCGGAAAGCGGTTTCGCCCTGGCACCCGGCGACTCCATCGAGATCAGGTATATGGGTACCGAGGGGGTAATTAAGAAAACCGACGCGCCGCTCGGGCTGTACATCGTGTATTACGACGACGAAGGACAGGAAAAGAGAATCGAGCAAATCGGCGACGCGACCGTGATGCCATTTGTCCGGAATGAACAACTGCTCCGTGGCAAAGAAGATCAAAAGTCACTGCCTACCGCAGCACAGCGTTACCAGGATAATCTTGACGTATATCCAGTTTTGAAAGAAGAACTACTGAAAATAATTCCTTCGCCCGTGCGGATGGAGGCGGGTAAGGGTACTTTTAAACTGGATGGGAGCCAGGGAATTTCATTTGGCAAAGGTCTAGAAACTGAAGCCAACTTCCTGAATAAGCGACTGGGAGAGATCACCAGAACGAAATACGGAACCAGGCAAAGCGATGAAAGAACCTCAGGTATGGTACTCAGAATTGGGGAGGTAGCGGTCAACGGAATCAAAAAGGAAGCTTATCGGCTGGATATATCCCCGGAGCGAATCTTAATTGAAGGTGCCGATGCGGCGGGGGTATTTTACGGAGTGCAAAGCCTGCTGGCCCTAATTCCCTTCGAAGCATACAGCCAGAAAAGTATCTCGCTCGATGCGATAAAAATTGAGGACGCCCCGCGCTTTCACACCCGCGCCCTCCAAGTCGATGTGAGCCGAAATTTCCAGACGAAAGAAACAATTTTGCGCACGCTCGACCTCATGGCTTTTTATAAGCTGAACCAATTTCTGCTCTACACTACCGAAGACGAAGGTTGGCGGCTGGAAATCGACGGCTTGCCTGAACTAACCGAAGTCGGCGGGCAGCGGCAGCATACTTCGGGTATGGACGCTACCGCGCTGCATCCGGCCTATGGCTCCGGGCCAGTTGCCTATGAGGTAGGCAAGCACGGCAGCGGCTACTACACCAGGGCTGATTTCGTAGAAATCCTGAAATATGCTGCCGCCCGGCATATCAAAGTCATTCCAGAATTGAACCTGCCCGGCCACGCCTTGGCGGCTATCAAAGCTATGGAGGCCCGCTACGAACGATTGATGAAGGAAGGCAAAGAGAAAGAAGCCAACGAGTATCGACTCATCGACCCCGACGACCGCTCCGAGTACCTCTCGGCGCAAGGCTACAAGAACAACACGGTAAGCGTAGCGCAGGAATCGACCTACCGCTTTTACGATAAAGTCGTGGACGAAATGGCTAAAATGTACCAAGAGGCAGGCTTGAAAATGGATGTGATCCACGCGGGTGGCGACGAAGTGCCGGAAAAGGTCTGGACGGCGTCGCCGATGGCCGACAAGCTAATGAAGGATAACCCTTCTATCAAAGACCCAAAAAACCTGCAAGCCTATTTTTTTGAAAAACTAGTGGGCCGCATGAAGAAGAAAGGCCTGACCGTCCACGGGTGGGAGGAGGTGGCGCTGCTCAAAGCCGAAGACGGTAGTTACCAACCCAACGCGGCCTTCGCCGACGGTAGTGTAGTACCATACATTTGGAATAATTTGTTCGATTATAAGGATTTAGGCTATCGCCTGGCCAATGCGGGATATCCCGTAATTCTGTGCAACGTATCGAATTTTTATTTCGACATTTCATACAACAACGACCCCGAAGAACCCGGACTCTACTGGGCGGGATTTGTGGATACGCGCGACAATTGGGAGTTTGCTCCTTTCAACATGTTCAGCACGACGGAAGAAACTAATTTCGGACGAAAACTGGATGTTGCAAGGGACTTCAGGGGAATGGAAAAACTCCGACCCGGCGCCCGGAAAAACATTATTGGCGTGGAGGCGCAGCTATGGGGAGAAACCGTGAAGGGCCGAGAGATGCTGGAATACCTGATGCTGCCGAAAATCATGGGCTTCGCCGAAAGTGCCTGGGCCAAAGCCCGCGACTGGGAAGAAATGCCACCTGGTGAAAATCGCCGGAAAAGGGTAGGGGAGGCGTGGAATATATTTGCCAATACGTTGGCGACAAAAGAACTACCCCGAATGTCGCGCTTCAATAACGGCTACAACTACCGCATTCCGCTTCCTGGTGCAGTGGTGGAAGATGGTACTTTGAAAGCCAACGTAGCCTTTCCCGGATTGCGCATCTGGTATACCACCGACGGTAGTGAGCCCACGCTGAAATCTACCGAGTACACCACCCCTATCAATGTTTCGGGGGAAGTCAGGCTGAAAGCATTTGATAAAGCCGGGCGTTCCAGCCGAACGACATTAGTAAAAATGTAAAGTACAAATCACTCCCTCCTGAATGAGAAGTTCGTTTCTGGTTTTTCTAATTCTCCTTATCTTCTTTGTCATTTCGTTCCTGAGCAATATCCTCGGGCCGATCATCCCGGATATTGTCGAGAGCTTCGATCTGAGTTTGGGATTGGCGGGTTTTATGCCGTTCGCCTTTTTTGTTTCCTACGGCGTGATGTCGATCCCAGCCGGAGTTTTGGTGGAAAAATACCGAGAGAAGAAGGTACTTCTCTGGGCGTTTATGATTGCTTTTGCGGGTGCCTTGTTGTTTGCGCTTCTACCCAGTTTCAGCGTCGCGTTATTTTCGTTGTTTCTGATTGGTATCGGCATGGCGATGTTGCAGGTAGTTATCAATCCCCTGCTGCGGGTGGCGGGTGGCGAATCCAAGTTTGCTTTCAACTCGGTACTCGGTCAGTTGGCCTTCGGTGCAGCTTCTTTTTTAAGTCCTTATCTGTACAGCTACCTCGTGACAAATGTCCATACGGGGAGTGAGTCGCCTCTGATTCAGCTTTTTGACTCCCTGGTACCTGAGAATCTGAAATGGGTGTCGCTGTATTGGGTATTCGCCCTAATTGCTCTGGCGATGGTCGTCGTGATTCAACTGGTGAAATTCC